>JAGWPQ010000349.1 GCA_028877045.1 Bacteroidota bacterium
CCAACGGTTGCCTCTGTTTTAACTTTCGAACGGATAAAAGAAACGGTCTCATTCAGGTGTGTCATCAAATCGCTCATAATTCATTAGTTTATTTATAAAAGTTGCTCAATATAATTTTATTTTTTCGATCAGGTTTTACCGAATCATTAAAAGGCAAATTTATCTTTTAAACTTAATTATCGGTTTGTTTATTTTTTGTTTATCGGCTGCATAACATGGGGCATCGCCTGTTGCGTCGCACTCTTGTACAGTTGAACCTTTATTGAAAAAAATATTAAACCACGAAGAAAAAACTTAGCGCAACTTTGTGACTTTGTCTTTGTGGTTCAGAAAAAAAGTTCAATAAAAATCCGATGGTACAAGTGTGCGACACAACAGGTGCCACATTGAAATACTTCAGCCGGTAACATAAAATAAAAAAGGCTGCAATAAATATTGCAGCCTTAACAGGTTTTATGAAGTATTACTTTTAAGCGATACGTTTCACGTTAACGGCGTTCAAACCTTTACGGCCTTCCTGCACGTCAAACTCAACTTTGTCGTTTGCTTCGATCTGGTCGATTAAACCATTAGCATGTACAAATGTTTCTTTGTTAGAATCATCATGTTTGATGAAACCAAAACCTTTTTCTTCGTTAAAGAACTTTACAGTTCCTTTGATTTTTGTGTCCATTGTAAATTTTAAATAAATAATTAATAAGCCGCAAAGGTAACTGTAATCATCCGCATCGCCTAATAAATAACAAATCGTACCTAAAACGGTAATTATCAGCAGTCAAAATAAATATTACACACTTTATATTTCCATAATTATCTTAGTTAAAATCTTTTAACATGCTCAAATCATTACTCACGGTTTTAATTATTTCCATTTCCATTTTTGCAAATGCACAATCACTGAATGAAAAAGAAAAACAAATCGTTCAATACATTAATGATCATCTCGAAGATTCTAAGAAGATATTAATTGAATCAGTCAATATCAACAGCGGTACTTTAAATAAAGAAGGCGTAAAAAAAGTGGGTGAAGTATTCGCTAAGGAATTAGTAAAATCCGGATTGACTGTTGAATGGATCTCACTTCCCGATTCTTTAAAACGTGCCGGACATTTAGTGGCTTCACGAAAAGGGAAGAAAGGAAAAAAATTATTTTTGATCGGACATTTAGATACGGTGTTCGAACCCGATATGCCTGAAAATCCATGGACGCTGTTAAACGATTCTACTGCTACAGGTCAGGGTGCCAATGATATGAAAGGCGGTGATGTAATTATTATTGCTGCATTACAGGCTTTACAAAATTTTCATTTGTTGGATGATGCAACCATCGTTGCCTATTTTACCGGTGATGAAGAAAGAGCAGGAACACCGGTAAGTATTAGCAGAAAAGATTTTATTGACAGAGCAAAACAATGTGATATTGCTTTGGGATTTGAAGGTGCACAAGGTTTACACAGTATTGCCACTACCAGAAGAGGCAGCAGCAGTTGGAAATTAAGTGTGACCGCCAACACTTTTCATTCAAGCGGTGTTTTTAAATATGGTTATGGCGCTATTTACGAATCGGCCAGGATCTTAAACGAATTCAGAGAACAATTAAGTACTGAAAAATACCTGACTTTTAATCCCGGATTGATCGTTGGTGGTGCCGATGTAAAATATGATGCAGCAAAAGCTTCGGGTCAAACTATTGGGAAAGATAATATTGTTTCGCCCTCCTGTTATGTTTCGGGTGACCTGCGTTTTATAACTGAAATACAAAAAGAAAAGGCAAGAAAAAAAATGCAGGAAATCGTTTCGCATAGTTTGAATGGAACAAAAGCTGAAATAAAATTCTCCGATGGTATTCCTGCCATGGAACCAACTGATGGGAATAATAAACTTTTAAAGATTTTAGATAAGGCAACGAAAGATATGGGCATTGGTGAAACCATTGCCGGTGACCCGGGCAGCAGAGGTGCAGGCGATATTTCTTATGTTGCCAGATATGTTGACTGCATAGACGGACTGGGCGCTTCGGGTAATGGATCACATGCGCCGGGAGAAACAATTAATTTAAAAGAGTTTCCTTATTTAATTAAACGGGCAGCGATCTTAATTTACAGGCTTATCCAGGAAAATTAAGATCAACATTGATATGCGATCGTTGAAATAAATAAAGAAGGGACAGTTAAAACTGCCCCTCCGGTAATCTACCCTTATCTGCCTATGAAAAAATATTAATGCAATGTGATGCTTCCTATCGAAACCCTGTTTGCATTTTGGATAACAATATTATTGATGGTTGTGTCGGTAAAATTGCTGCGAAGCGAATGAATCAAAACCGAGTAAGTACCATCTTTTAATCCGCGTACTTTAAAATTACCATCGCGGTTAGGCAATGCCAATGCAGTATCGGTAGCATTGAAAACGGTTACCAGTTCAGGGAATGCAGCTTGTGGTGCAACATTACCTGATATCTCTCCTTCTCTGTCCGGTACAAACGGGCGAACAAATGGTACCAGGAAGTATGTATTATTCATGAATAAGATAGAATGAGCCACATCAAAGTCGATCCATAAACGTGATGCATTTGCTTCAAAATGTTCCCATTCTTCGCCATGAAGTTTAATTAAGAAATACGAAGGCGCATTAGGCGGCAATACCAATGGATGAGATACACTGTCAACTACAATCGAATTGTTTGTTCCCAGATCTATCCTGATCATTCTAATTGTTCCTTTAATAATGTTTGTCGTTGATAATAAAGTATCAACACCATTACGCAATTGCAACAAATCGTACACACCTGCTCTGATACTTAGCGTATTCCATATCAAAGAGGAATCGGGTTTGTCGGTACGTCGTCCTAAACTATCCCAATTGCATCCATCATGTTCTCTTGTGTTGGCAGCAGTATCTACCAATACTTCTACTGAAGCAACATCCAGGAAAACATTATTGTATATACCGGGACCATCGGCCATATAAAGTGAGACCGATTGCTGCGACGCGGTTGGTGCACCTGAATTGGCTGAATTGTTTTTTGAACAGGCTGTAAATAAAACAGATGCTGTTAATGCCATAAAGGCAATACTAAATAATACGTGTTTGTTTTTCATAATTAATAATTGTTTAGAGTAGCCTTAGACCCATGCATCATTTTTTTATAAACAGATAATAACAATAAGCGAGCCGCTTATGGCAATAGATACAGAAAGCTGGTAAGAAGTGTACTAATGATTTGTTAAAGGAGAAAAATATTTTTTTGCATTTTATTTTTCCAAAAATTGATCAGGAAAATAAGAAGAGGATTTAAAAAAATAACCCTGATAGAAATCAGGGCTGTAACTAAAACTAACTGATTATAAGAAAAGTATTGAATAAGGTTCAAAAAAAGTTAGGTTAAAAAATTTTCGTCTTATCCAGATTCAGCTTTGTTGATTGCAAGTTGCAAATAAAATCCCGGCTATTTATTAATCGGGGATTAGAATCTGATTAGAAATTATTTCTGCATTCCCCCAAAAGAAATTAAGCCTGCCTTCTTTGGATGACATAAGTAAATTGTTGAATAAAGAATAAAACATACAAGTCCGGGTAAGATCGCTAAGCTGCGACGAAATGTATGTTGATGCCTAATAAAAAATCCGGCCTGACAAAAAACTAAATAAATATTTTAAACCGTTCGAAACATTCTTTGGTAAGATTTTCCCGATCGTCGGGATGGGCAATATCGATCAGTAATTTTGCACGTTGCCGTAGATTTTTTCCAAATAAATATGCCACACCATATTCGGTTATCACGTAATGAATATGTCCGCGTGTTGTTACTACCCCGCCTCCTTCTTTCAGATGTGGAACAATTCGGGGAATGCCTTTCGATGTGCGGCTGGTCAATGCGATCATTGGTTTACCACCATCGCTTAATGCGGCGCCCCGCATAAAATCCATTTGCCCGCCAATACCGCTGTATTGATATTTGCCAATGCTATCGGCACAAACCTGTCCGGTCAAATCAACTTCTATCGCACTGTTAATGGCCATCACTTTTGGATTGCGGCGGATGACATGCGGATCGTTCACATAATCAATATCCAAAAAAACAAATGCCGGATTATCATTTACATAATCGTATAATTTTTTTGTACCGATCGCAAAACTTGTAACCGATTTATTGGGATGAATTTTTTTCTTGCTGTTATTGATGATATCTTTTTCAAAAAGATCAATGATCCCATCGCTGCACATTTCGGTATGAATGCCTAAGTCCTTATGATTATGCAATGATTTTAATACGGCATCGGGAATGGTACCAACGCCCATTTGCAAAGTGCTTCCGTCATCAATCAATTCGGCAACATGTTTACCGATCTTAATTTCGGCAGGGCCGGCTTTGGCCGCATAATCAACCTGTGCCAGTTCTTCATCGTGCCAAACCATACTTGTAAACCGGTCGGTATGTATCATGCCGTCACCATGTGTTCGGGGTACCTGCGGATTAACCTGTGCAATAATATATTTTGCATTGTTCACTGCGGAACGGGCAATATCGACCGATACACCCAAACTGCAATAACCATGTGCATCGGGTGGCGAAACCTGCACAATGGCAATATCCAACGCAAGGATCTTTTTATTGAAGAGATCAGGGATCTCACTCAAAAAAACGGGAATATAGTCTGCTCTTCCTTCATTGACCGCTTCGCGGATGGGAGCCGATACAAACATGGCATTAATATGAAACGAATTATTGTATATAGGTTTATCAATTTCAATATCACCCTGCACCGTTACAAATACCAACTCAACATTTTCCAGACGGTGCGACTGTCCGGCTAACTTGCGCAGCATATACAAAGGCGTAGAAGCGCTTCCATGAATAAATATGCGCTGATTACTTTGTACGATATTTAATGCATCTTCTGCAGTTATATATTGATAAGGATGAATCATAGAAAACTAATTTAATGCGAAATAAAACATAAGTTAACCATAAAAAAATGAGTTTTGCAACCTGCTGCCATGATATTTTACAGCAATCAGCCAAAACGATTCCTGTTTTATTCTCATTCTGAGTAATGAGTATATTTGAAACCTAAATTCCCTTTATGAAATTACACAAACAAATTATTTTGCTTTTGCTCATTGCGATGATCATTCCAACCATTTATATTGCCGGACAAAATAAAAAAGGCGTTGAGTTTTATCAGATCAAAGTATATCACTGCAAATCAAATGAACAGATCGATTTGACAGAACAATTTTTAAAGACCGATCTTTTGCCTGCCCTGCATCAATTAAAATTTGCCAAGATCGGCGTGTTCAAGCCAATAGAAAACGATACCACAACAGATAAACGTATCTATATCTTTATCCCTTCTGCATCCATAGAAAATTTTATTTCACTGGATGAAAAGATCGCAGAGAAAACAAATCTGGCAGCTTATGCAGATGCCGCACACAACAATCCTCCTTATCAAAGGATCGAAACAATTATTTTAAAAGCGTTTAAAGATCATCCGCATTTTATTGTTCCATCTTTGACAGGAACCACACAGGAAAAA
>JAGWPQ010000350.1 GCA_028877045.1 Bacteroidota bacterium
GAACGATAACGCATCATCACAGATAATGCGATCACCGGTGTGGAAATACCCATGTCTAATGCGGTTTCCAGCGTCCACTTGCCTTCGCCCGAAGAATGCATCACACCTTTGATGCTTTCTAATTGTGCATCTTTTGCAAAAGCATTTTGTATAAGCTCCATCAGCCAACCGCGAATAACAGAACCGTGATTAAACAACGTAGCTACTTTTTCGAAATCAATATCGTAATCAGATTTTTGCAGCACATCAAAACCTTCGGCAATGGATTGCATCATGCCATACTCAATTCCATTGTGGATCATTTTTACAAAATGCCCGCTGCCAGGTTTCCCGACAAATAACGAGCCATTTTCTACAGAAATTTTATCAAAAATATTTTTTATCGATGCATAAACATTTTCATCTCCGCCAATCATGGTGCAGGCTCCGTGCAATGCACCTTCTTTCCCGCCGCTTGTCCCACAATCCAGAAAATTAATTTGTTTTTCTTTTAAATAATTATATCGGCGAATTGAATCTTTATAAAAAGAATTACCTCCATCAATAATAATATCGTTCGGATGCAAATGAGGCAAGAGTTCTTCAATTACTTTATCAACTGTTTCTCCCGAAGGAACCATCAGCCAAATAATTTTTTGCGCAGCAAATTTGCTGCATATTTCTTTCAATGATGTTGCAGTAATAATATTTTGTTTTGCAATTTCGTTGCGCAAAAGTTCATCGGTATCAAATGCAAAAACATCAAGCCCGTTTTGTTTTAAATTAAGGGCAAGATTAAAACCCATTTTGCCCAATCCAATCATCGCAATTTGCTGTGCCGCCATAGTAAAAAATTGAAACTAAAACTACTTCATTTTAACGGTTCGTCGAAGTTTTGTAAAAGAGCAAGTTAGAAAATTGCTTTCTAAAAAAGAGGAAGTACATTTAAAATATTATATTGTTATTGCTAAAAATTCATTTTCAAAATAATTAAGCATGTCGTTAATAATTGTGTTGTGCTGTATTGTTGGTTTGGTATTACTTATTTCCTGGGGAAAGATCAATCCTTTTATTTCATTTTTAATTATTGCCATCATCACGGGATTATTATTGAAAATGCCTGCAAATAAAATTGTTGATTCTCTTCAAACAGGCATGGGCGATACTTTGAGTTCGCTGGCCATCATTGTTTCGTTGGGCGCCATGCTGGGAAAATTAGTTGCAGAAACAGGCGTTGCGCAAAAGATCGCATCGGTGGTGATGGATATTGCAGGAATAAAAAATGTCAAGTGGGCATTGGCTTTCACAGGATTTGTTGTGGGCATTCCGTTATTTTACCCGGTTGCTTTTGTGTTAATGATACCATTGATCTTCTCGGTTGTATATAAATATAAATTACCTGCCGTGTATGTTGGATTGCCCATGCTGGCATCTTTATCGGTAACGCATGGTTTTTTGCCGCCTCATCCTTCACCATCTGCGTTGGTGATGATGTTTCATGCAAACATGGGAACAACATTATTGTATGGGATCTGCATCGCGATACCAGCCATCATCATTGCAGGCCCGATGTATGCAACCACTTTAAAAAATATTACATCATCATCGCTGCAAACATTTCAATCAAAAGAAATTGCTGCAGATAAATTACCTTCTGCATTCAGCAGTTTTGCTGTTGCATTGCTTCCGGTTCTTCTTATTGCAACTGCTTCTGTGTTGCCGTTATTATTTCATGATAAAAATATTATTGCGGTCTGTGCATTTGTAAGCGAACCTTCTATTTTAATGTTGATCGCATTGATCACAGCAACTTTTGCAATTGGTTTCAGAACAGGAAAGTCGATGAAAGAATTGATGAGTGCTTACGCAGGATCAGTAAAAGATATTGCGATGATATTATTAATTTTTGGTGGTGCGGGTTCGTTCAAACAAATTTTATCTGATAGTGGTGTGAGCAATGAGATTGCGAATGCCTTGCAGAGCCTGCATTTGCAGCCGCTGATATTGGCATGGTTAATTGCAGCAATCATCAGGGTTTGTGTTGGGTCGGCTACTGTTGCGGGATTAACAACAGCAGGAATTGTTTTACCAATGATGAATCAACCGGGCATCAATCCGAGTTTAATGGTATTATCGATCGGCGCCGGAAGTTTAATGTTTTCGCACGTGAACGATATTGGATTCTGGATGTTTAAAGAATATTTTAATCTCTCAGTAAAAGATACCATTCGTTCCTGGTCGGTGATGGAAAGTATTGTTTCGGTTATTGGATTGATGGGCGTTTTATTGTTTAATCTTTTTGTATAATTATTTTTTTACAAAATTTTATTGACCGCATCAATCGCC
>JAGWPQ010000351.1 GCA_028877045.1 Bacteroidota bacterium
CCGGTAATATCATATAACACCCAATTAAAATCATCGCTGAGATCAAAAGGTTCGATTACAAAACCAAGTGTATCATCTGCCGAACTTGAAAACGAATACCATGTTGCATTTACATCAGTGGGCTGAATTTTTGTACTACAAATACTCGCAATTTCATTTCCCTTGCAATTCGATTGTAATGTTTTGGAAATAACAGTAGAACATATTTTTATTGGTGCATAAGGAGTTTGCCCTTTTTCATTACAGCTTTGTGCAATAACAACATTGCATAAAATTGTTGCAAAAAATAATATGAGAAGGCAGGGTCGCATTCGTAAATATATGCGTTTTATTATTTATCTAATTAAAACTGTTGTTCCTTTTTGTGTAATTTTTTTTCCGGTAACAGGTTCAGTAAAATCTAAGGTCCACACATAAGTTCCGCTGGGCTGGGGAATATTTTTAAAAGTGCCATCCCATTTTACCGTCCAATCTCTTGTTTCAAAAATCATCTGACCATAACGGTTAAAAACACGAAATAAAAGATTGGTCGCTTTATATGCATTTAACGGATAGAGATAATCATTCAATCCATCGCCATTGGGTGTAAATGCCGTTGGTACTGCAATATAACAGTTCGGTGCAACCTGAATGGCTTTATATGTTGTGTCCGAACATCCAATGGAATCTGTAACGGTTAATCGCACAGGATAATATTTTAAATTAGAACCAGGCGGATATATTTGTGCAGGTGGATTTTGAAGGTTACTGGTTTGCCCGTTACTGAAGTCCCAATCCCAAAACTGAATATTCCCGATGCTGTTATTAATGAACTGAATGGTATCTGATGGACAGGCAAAATCTGGTGCCGTAAAAATAGCTTTCACCGGTGCATTCGATAAATTAAACGAAACAGATGCGCTGTCAATACAAACACTGTTCTGTGCAACTAATTTTATTTTATGTGCACCATAAAAAATATAATAGATCGAAGTGTCGGTCAAAATGCCATTCTTCGCAGCACCATCAACATACCAGGTCCATGTTGATATGTTTTGTCCGGTAAGGTGCAGCAAAGCCGTATCGATCTTACAACCATAATTCAATTGAAAATTAAATGATGCTTTAATTAATTGTTGATCGGTAATTACAAAACTTTTGTTGTCATTCACTGCCACGGGATTATTACAATTATCCAGCAAAGTATTTCCGTCGTTACCCACCTGCTGAAAGATCGTATAATTATTTGCTGCTAAAGGATTACTTAATTGAACGATGATCGAATCGGTATCAAAACTTGATGAACAACTGTCGCCGATTGCACCGCTAATAGAAACTGTTGATGGGGTTATTTTAAAATCGCTTCCATCAGCATCAATTGTTTTGCACTGGATACGTTTCGAGAGTTTTATATAAACCTTATCGCCACCGCAAATGCCCGATGCATTTAAGTATTGCGGAATATTCGGGTCAACCAAACTTGCAGTGCCTCCACCAAAAGATAATTTATATCCGCTTTGGTTACTGGATGTGTAATGACTCACCATTAATAAATAATTATGACCCAAAATGAGCGTTGGCATATTGCTGAATGTATTTACATTTTGTGTTAATGGGTCAGATGCACATTCCACATTTGCGGTGCCTGCAGATGAACACCCTGTTAACCCTGTAGATCCCGACCAGTTGCCAACAACAAATAATGCAGCATTGGTATAAACTTCTGAAGGGTCGTGACCGGTTACATCAAACAACTGCCAGTCATAATCATCTGTCAAATTGAAAGGAGTAATTAAAAAACTTAGCGTGCCTGCACTGTAGCAGGTAAACTTGTACCAGAAAGGATTGGCATCGGGGTAAAGCATGCCGGTACAACCGGGTACAGGAATGTTTCCGTTTGAACAAGATGGTACTGTATTCTGAACAAAAGTATCTACACCGCATACCGGAAAAGCCGTATAAGGTGTTTGTCCCAAAGTTGTACAACCCTGGGCATTAGATTGATAATGCAGCAAAAAAATAAATACTATCAGTGCTAATCTTCTCATCAAACAGGATTCATTCGTATAGATATCACAAATCTATTTTATTGCTGCACAGCAATAAAAAATTTAACATTTATAGAAATTGAAAATTATGGAAATCATTTTTCATGGAATAATTCAAAATGATTAAACTTTCGATCATCGGTTTATCTTAGCTTTTCATGGCTTACATTTGCAAACCAGAATAAAGAAACATGAGCGACGAAAAAAGTCTGAATTTTATTGAAGAGATCATAGAAAAAGATTTAGCCGAAGGAAAATACAAATCAATTGTAACACGCTTTCCGCCGGAACCAAATGGCTATTTGCACATGGGCCATGCAGCCAGTATTTGTTTGAATTTTGGCCTCACTCAAAAATATCAGGGCTACACTAATCTTCGTTTCGACGATACCAATCCCGTTACCGAAGAAACCGAATATGTTGACAGCATTAAAGCCGATATTAAATGGTTAGGCTTTGAATGGAAACACGAATTATATGCTTCAGACTATTTCGAATCTTTATATCAATTCGCTGTTGTACTGATAAAAAAAGGATTGGCTTATGTTGATGATAGTACCAGCGATGAAATTGCCGAACAAAAAGGAACACCAACAACTGCAGGTAAAAGAAATAAATATGCTGAACGATCTGCCGAAGAAAATCTGACATTGTTCGAAGAAATGCGTGCCGGAAAATATGAAGACGGCAGCAAAGTATTACGTGCAAAAATAGATATGGCCTCATCGAACATGCTGATGCGTGACCCCATTATTTACCGCATCAAACACGCACACCATCACCGCACCGGCGATGCATGGTGCATTTATCCGATGTACGATTTTGCACACGGGCAAAGCGATTCCATCGAAAACATCACGCATAGTATTTGCACTTTGGAATTTGTTCCGCACAGAGAATTATACGATTGGTTCATCGAAAAATTAGAAATATATCCTTCGCATCAATACGAATTTGCCAGAAGAAATATGACGTATACCGTGATGAGTAAACGTAAATTATTGCAACTGGTGAATGAACAATTCGTAACAGGTTGGGACGATCCGCGTATGCCAACCATCAGCGGTATGCGCCGCAGAGGTTTTACAGCAAAAAGTATTCGCGAATACTGCGATAAGATCGGTGTTGCAAAAAGAGAGAATCTGGTTGACTTTGGATTATTGGAATTTTGTGTACGTGAAGACCTCAACAAAATTGCTTTGCGCAGGATGGTGGTCTTTGATCCAATAAAAATTGTTCTTACAAATTATGAAGAAGGCAAAGTAGAATTATTACAAAGCGAAAATAATCCCGAAGATGAAAATGGTGGATTCCGCGAAGTTC
>JAGWPQ010000352.1 GCA_028877045.1 Bacteroidota bacterium
CCTGCAACCTATTGCGGATTTTTTACCGATATAAGAACTTTGTTTGCATCGGTTCCTGAAGCAAAGATTCGCGGTTATAATGCGGGGCGATTTTCATTCAATGTAAAAACAGGAAGATGCGATGTTTGCGAAGGTGGCGGTATGCGTGTTATTGAAATGAATTTTTTACCCGATGTGTATGTGCACTGCGAAAAATGCAATGGCAAAAGATATAATCGAGAAACTTTAGAGATCCGTTACAAAGGAAAATCTATCAGCGATGTGTTGGATATGACCGTTGATGAAGCCTGCGAATTTTTTCAAGCAGTGCCCTGGATCTACAGAAAAATAAAAGTGTTACAGGATGTCGGTTTGGGTTATATTACTTTGGGGCAATCGGCTGTAACCCTTAGTGGCGGGGAGGCGCAGCGTGTTAAACTTTCTACCGAGCTTGGAAAAAAAGACACCGGAAAAACATTTTATATTTTGGATGAACCCACAACAGGGTTACATTTTCAGGATATAAAATTGTTGATGCATGTGGTTGATAAATTAGTTGATCGTGGAAATACGGTGCTCATCATCGAACATAATCTGGATGTAATAAAATTGGCCGATCACATTATTGATCTTGGTCCTGAGGGTGGTGATGGCGGCGGTAAAATTTTATTCGAAGGCACGCCTGAAGAGATGATAAAAAATAAAATAAGTTTTACCGCAAAATTTTTGAAAGAAGAATTGGTTTGATTTTTTTTGTTACCGGCTGCATAGCTGCTATCGGCTGTGGTTGCGTCGCACACTTGTGCTGAAGGAAAGCTATGAGCTAAGAGCCATGAGCATTTGCTCGAAGCTCGTAGCTTAGAACGTACAAGTGTGCGACGCAACCGCAGATGCACAAAGAACAAAAGTTGGTAACAAAAAAAATTAAGACAATAAACCAAAATAATTTATTGTAAAATATTATTGATCGTTTTTAATTCTTCTTCACTAAACTTAATGTTCTCCAAACATTTTATAGCATCAATTACTTGTTCAGGTTTGCTGGCACCAATTAAAACGGAAGTAATTCTTTCGTCTTTTAAAAGCCACGCCAGAGCCATGTGTACTAACTTTTGATTTCGTTGTTTTGCCAAATCGTTCAGCCTGCTTATTTTTTCAATAACAGCGGGAGTAATATTGCTTTCTTTTAAAAAGATGCCGCTTGTTGCCACTCTCGAATCTTGCGGAATGCCATGTAAATATTTATCGGTTAATAAACCTTGCGCTAAGGGAGAGAAAGGAATACAGCCTACGCCTTCATTACCTAACACATCTAATAATCCACCTTCTACCCATCTTTCAAACATAGAATATTTTGGTTGATGAATTAAGCAAGGTGTACCCAATTGGTTTAAAATATCAATTGCTTTTTTTGCTTCGGTTGCTTTATAATTTGATATGCCAACATATAAAGTTTTCCCCTGCCGCACCATCAAATCCAATGTACGCATGGTTTCTTCCAACGGTGTATCAGGATCGGGACGGTGATGATAAAAAATATCAACGTAATCAAGTTTCATTCTTTTTAAACTTTGATCCAGGCTGCTTACTAAATATTTTTTAGAACCCCAATCGCCGTAAGGCCCATCCCACATAGTGTATCCTGCTTTGGATGAAATAATCATTTCATCACGATAATTTTTAAAATCGTTATGCAATATTTTTCCAAAATTTTCTTCTGCCGATCCCGGCGGCGGACCGTAATTATTTGCCAAATCGAAATGTGTAATGCCGGCATCGAATGCAGTTTTTATGATGTTGCGGCTGTTCTCATAGTCATTAACAAAGCCGAAATTATGCCAAAGACCTAACGACAATGCAGATAGTTTAATTCCACTTTTTCCGCAACGGCGATAAAGCATTTCGTTATATCTGTTTAATGAAGCCTGATAACTCATTATTATATTTATTTTCTGAAAGGCAAGTTATTATTGTTTTTGAAAAATACTATTGAAATCATTATGCAGAGGCATAGTGTTGTAATGAAACTGTATTTATCTTTTTTTGTTTTGCAATAATTATTTTTTTAAAATCATACTTTGGTTTATAGTATCTCGCAAAAAATGTATTTAGCCAAAAAGCTTTGCAGACAAGTGTTTGCGGCTGTGCAAATAAAAAATCGGGTAGTAGGTGATACCACCTGTAACCATGACGATAAAAATATTTTCTGCAATCTTTTTTCATTCCCAACTCTTCGGCGGCTACCATCGCGGCATCACGCTGGCAGCGCGATTTTATAAATGGCTTTATGATCCTTTGTTCAAATCCGTGAACAAAAAGATGATCTTTAATTTGTTTATAATTCTGGTAACGCGAGTAAGCATCTAATTGCGGAAAGAGCGGTGCCACGGCAAATGGCACCAATAAGGGTATTTTAAAAAACAAGATCCCTTCGTTTAACCAAACATCAATTTCCAATAACTGAAATAAATTAACCAGTAATGCTATTTCAAGCAATGTCATCAGGTGCAGCAGATAGCCCAGTTTTAAATATGAAATAATTTTTGGACGATGGATCATTAAATTAAAATTAGGCGAAAATAATTTGTCAGCTGTATTTTATCATTTCGATATGATCAATGCCATCTTCATCGTACACATCGCTGCTTTGTGTAAAACCCAGTGATTCATAAAATTTTTTGAGATATAATTGTGCGCCAATTTTTATAGGGCCTTCACCAAATAATTCATAACATTTTTTAATGGCAACCTGCATCAGTTCTCTTCCTGCGCCACTTCTTCGGTATGCCGGTGAAGAAACGACCCTGCCAATGCTCATCTCATTATAAACTTTTCCGGGGGCAATTAATCTTGCCGAAGCTACCAAATTTTCACCATCGTATCCCAACAAATGAAAACAGAATTGGTCTTTATTATCCATGTCTAAAAAAATGCAAGTTTGTTCAACAACAAACACTTCGCTGCGCAAACGAAGCATGTCATACAATTCAGCAGGAGCAAGGTTTTCGAAAGGTTTTAATATCCATTTATATTTTAAATGATGCATAATTATTTTTTATTTGATTACAAATCTATTGCGAACCTTACAAAAAGCATGGCAGAACGGTTTTTATTTTGCAATTTTGCCGCCAACTTGGTTGAATGGTTTATTTGTTTATTGGTTGACTGCCGCGCAATGATATACTGTACAAGTGTGCGACGCAAGGGACGATGAGCAATGAACAAAAGCCGGTTACATAAAAAAATATCATGCAAAAAAAGATTGCGATTATTGGTGGAGGACCTGCGGGATTAACGGCAGCGTATTTATTGGGCAAAGCAAATCAGGATGTTACTGTATTTGAAAAAGATCCGCATTATGTTGGCGGCATTTCGAGAACGGAAACCTATAAAGGCTACAG
This sequence comes from Bacteroidota bacterium, assembly GCA_028877045.1. GTDB lineage: Bacteria > Bacteroidota > Bacteroidia > Chitinophagales > Chitinophagaceae > CAIQDX01. The sequence continues at coordinate 3,381 of JAGWPQ010000352.1, forward strand.
TTTTGATATTGGTGGTCACCGTTTTTTTTCGAAAAGCAAAGAAGTAGAAGATTTCTGGAGCGAAATATTAAAAGATGAAATGCTGGAAAGGCCACGCAGTTCGCGGATCTACTATAATCATAAATTTTTCGCTTATCCTTTGGCTGCATTTGAAGCATTAAGAAAATTGGGAATCATTGAAAGCACATTGTGCGTGCTGAGTTATATGCGTGCAAAAATTTCGCCTGTAAAAGATCCAAATAATTTTGAAGATTGGGTGGTGAATCAATTCGGCAGAAGATTATTTAATATCTTTTTTAAAACATACACCGAAAAAGTTTGGGGCATTCCCTGCAATGAGATTTCGGCCGATTGGGCTGCGCAACGTATCAAAGGATTAAGTTTAAGCAGTGCCATCTGGAATGCATTATTTAAACCATCTGCAAGTGGCGATAAAGATAAGATCATTAAAACGTTGATTGATTCGTTTCGATATCCAAAGAAAGGTCCGGGCATGATGTGGGAACGATGCGTTGAAAAAAGCAAAGCATTGGGCGTGAAGATTGAAATGAATACCGGTGTGAAAGAAATTCATCTCGAAAATAATAAATGGAGCGTAAAAACCAGTCATGGCAATACTTTGGAAGGATTCGATTATGTGTTGTCGTCGGCGCCGATGAGAGAATTAATTGCATCAACTTATCCGAGATTTCCGGAAAAAGCTTTTACTGCTTCACAAAATTTAAGTTATCGCGATTTTATAACAGTGGTGTTGATTTGTAAAGATGAAGATGCATTTACTGATAACTGGATCTATATTCACGATCCGAAAGTGAAAGTTGGAAGGATACAAAATTTTAAAAGCTGGAGCCCGTACATGGTGCCCGATCAAAACATGGCATGTTATGGTTTGGAATATTTTTGTTTTGAAGGTGATGGTATGTGGACGAGCAGCAACGATAATTTAATTGCACTGGCAAAAAAAGAACTAGAAGAAATTGGTTTAACAAAACAATCGGCTGTTGTTGACGGATATGTGGTGCGTCAACCAAAAGCATATCCTGTTTACGATCATTCTTACAAAGCAAACGTAGATGCAGTGAGAGAAGCATTGAAAGATTATCCCGGATTATATTTAGTGGGAAGAAACGGGATGCATAAATATAATAACCAGGATCACAGCATGATGACTGCAATGCTGGCTGCAAAAAATATTATTGCAGGCAATGAATTATATGACCTGTGGAATGTGAATGAAGATGCCGAATACCACGAAGGCGGTTTACGTGGTGCCGAAGAAACAGAAAAAATATCTGAGCGATTGGTTCCGCAGAAAATAAATAATTAGCAGTAATTTTTATTGCCTGCTAATTATTTTAATTTGAAACTTTCTAAGAATTTAGTGGTGAAATTTCCGTTTCTGAAATCTTCATTCTGCATTAATTGCAAATGAAAAGGAATGGTTGTTTTCACACCCTCAATTACATACTCGCTCAATGCACGATACATGGTGCTGATAGCTTCGTCTCTTGTTTGAGCAACTGCAATTAATTTACCGATCATCGAATCGTAATATGGCGGAATAACATAACCGGTGTATACATGGCTATCAACCCTAACACCATGTCCGCCCGGAGTATGCAATGTTGTTATCTTTCCCGGTGAAGGACGGAAATCATTATATGGATCTTCG
>JAGWPQ010000353.1 GCA_028877045.1 Bacteroidota bacterium
GTAAAATATTTTTCATGGTTATTTAATGTAAAATATTTACAGTGTTAACGATGCTAAATATGATTTATGAAAAAGATTATCGTTTACAACAAATTTCAGAAAGTTGATTCAAGGTCAAAATTTTTAATGAATTATATTTTGTCAAAAAAAATATTTTTCATTACTGCATTCTCGTGGGTATTAATGTATGGATGTGTGCCTGTAAGTTATATAGCCAATGCTTATGTAAGTCAGGGACAGATACAAGATGCAAATGGAAAATATGATAGCGCTATTATATCTTATTCTGCAGCCATTAAGAAAGATGCAAATAATGCAGCGGCCTATCAGGGTCGTGCCATGGTTTACAGTAAAATGAATAAGATGAATGATGCGATGAATGATATAAATAAAGCTATCAGTTTAGAACATAAAAATTGGGAGTTTTATTACAGCCGGGCAACTTTGTTTGAAAAACAGGAAATGTATAATCAGGCTATTACTGATTATACCACTTACATTTCAAAAGCTGATAAAAAAGCAGGTACAACGCCAACAACAATTAAAGGTGGAAATAAAAATGCAACACCTTATTATCTTGGTTATTGGGGCAGAGGCAAATGCAATCTATATACCAAAAGAATGGATGACGCCATTCAGGATTTTTCTCAATCAATAAAATACAATCCGGCCGAGATAAATCTTTATAGCTGGAGAGCAGGATGTTATTTTGATGAGAATAAGTATTCGGATGCTGCAAAAGATTATGAAGTTTTTTTAGCAAAGAATCCGAAAAGTTATAAACAGCAATTTGAATTGGGAACCTGTTATTATAAAATGGGTGAAAAAGAGAAAGCACTTTCAGTTTATACAAAATTTGCAGAATATGATCCTTCTATAAAAACATTTTTTGCAGGAGATAAGCAACTTGATTTTTATAATGCTGAATTGAGACGCAAACTTACCGGTCAATTTCTGGAGGAAGCAAATGTGAGTTTGGAAGAAGCAAAAGCTGCTGCTTCAAAAGCTCTTATCGATGTTAAACTTACACTTGCTTTTGAAAAATTAAGGGAGTCATGGGGATATGCTTTAAATATAACAAAAGAAGACAGGGTAGTGCTTGATACAATCATTTCAAAGATGTATTACATCTATCCGAAATTATCAGCAAAACCAAATGTACCCGAATATGTGAGAAGGTTTACTGTTCAGGCAAACAGCAGTGTTGAAGAAAAGAATTATAATGATGCGATTGAAAAATATCAATTGGCATTGGGGATTACGCCATATTATCCGTTTGCTCATTTCAATTTAGCTATGTTGTACTCAACAGTAAGGCAGTACAAAAAAGCAATTGATCAAATGAACAGCTATCTAAAATTAGCGCCTGATGCCGCAGATGCTAGGGCTGCGCAGGATAAAATTTATGAGTGGGAAATTAAAGTGAAGGATTAGTTCTTGGCTACTGACTTTTTCGATCTACTAATCTTTAAAATTGGTTTTATGAGAACCGCTTCACTGATAATATTTAATTTAATCTTTTCAATCACGAGTAATTGTTTATTTAATTCCTCCGTATCAGCACAGCCTGTGCCTAATTGTGTTTGCGCCGCTTGTGGTGCAGCATGTGGTACAACACATAAATCAACATGCCCTTATTATGTTGCGCCAAAATCAAAAACAACATCATCATCAAAACCAATTGTACTTACTCCGGCAAATAATATAAATATGATGATTGCGAGTACCCTGATGCAGGGTTTACTCAATGGAATATTCAGTTCCGATCAAAAAGCACAACAGCAAAAGGCACAGCAACAACAATTGCTTTTGCAGCAACAGCAAATTCAATTGGCTCAGGAAAAAGCAAAACAACAGCATATAAAAGATTCTATCGACCTGGCGATGTATATGAAATTAATGAAGTCGTACAAGCCGGTCGATGGCGCTCAAAAATTGGATATCAAACAGGTGAGTAATACAAATTTGGGTATGAAATCTTTGGATGAAATAAATGTTGTTAATACTGATGTGCTTTCGGAACAACAAAAACTGGATGCATTGGATTCTGCCTGGATGAATCTGCAAAGGCAATTGATTGCTGACAGGCAGGAAAATAAATGGAGCAAGGGTATCATAAATTCTTTACAGAATAATGCACCACCATTACCGTATAAAAAATTTGATGAGCTTGAGTCCGGCGACGTGATACTGATTGCACCAAACAATAATGATTTGGGTGGTCAAGCTGTTAAATTAGGAACTCAGCTTACAGATCTGTCAAGAGCATCTGATGCATCGCATACGATCACATATTTGAAGGAAGTGAATGGCAAAAAAATATTTTTGGATAATATGCCGGGTGAAGGACCAAAAATAAAAACCGAAGATCAAATTCACAGAGAATATGATAGCCGCGATGCGACTGTTGCAAAATCTGCTATCAACGGAGTGGCACAACCTTTAAAACCCGATGAAGCGCAGCGCCTCTATGAAAAAGCTTTAGAGCTTGCCAAAAAAGAATTGGATGCCGAAAAAGGAATTGCTTATAGCGTATTTGGCCAAACCAATTATGGATTAGGCAAAGATAATTTAGTTTGTTCGGGAGCAAGCTGGGAATTACTGAAATCTACCGGCAGAGAATTGCCGATATCAAGATCATGGATAATAAATACAACCGGCATTGATTTTAGTCCTGCCGATTTTTATAACAACACACAATATTTTTTAGTTACACCTCTTAGCATGTCAAAATAATTTAGTTGGTTATTGATTTGTTGTTGAAGAGTGTGACGCCACAATAGTTTCATTAAAATACAATAGCCGGTAACAAAAAATTAATACTCAAAATGCAGCGAGAACATGATCATTCTCGTTTGTATTTTATCGAACACGCTCGAATATTTATTTGCAGCATCATGTTGTAAAATATCTGTCAATCCGTTACTGAATTTTATTTCGGGCGATAAAGTAAAATATGGGAAGAAGAAATTAAAACCAACACCGCCTTCAATTCCAAAATCATGATTCTTGAATCCTATTTCGTTGCCAAGATTTGTTGCATTTGCGTTGCTCGAAAAAATAATATCGTATTTAATGCCGCCCAATAAATACACTCTGAAATTATCGATGCGGTCGGAATTAAATTTAAAATGCAAAGGAAAACTTACGATCATGGTAGGCATGATTCGTTGTTGAGAAATAGGATCGCCATTTGATAAAGCACTGTCTAATGTATAATTAATATAACGTGCACTGCCGATAATTACCTGCGGATTAAAACGTATTTGCCAGTGATCGTTTAATCTTCCTGTTGCCAGCAATCCAATAGAAACTCCGCCACTGTTACCCGGCAGCGCGACAAGCACACTGTCGCTCTGTAAAAATTTAGGCGATTTTGTTGCTTTTAGTGAAGAAGAATTATAACCGAATGTTGCACCAAAATAATACGGTACATCATCGTGTTCGGCACGAAATATTTCTGTTTGTGCAAACGAATTTGCAGCAAATAAAAAAATAACAATGAGCAGAATTATTTGCTTCCGCAATAAATAGTGCATATACCTAAACTAAGTGTTTTTAAATAAGTTTGAGTAAATCCTGCTTCATTCATGATGGTTAAAAAGGTTTGACCTTCGGCAAAGGCCTGAACACTATCGTTCAAATATTGGTATGCATTTTTATTTTTTGAAAACAATTTTCCAAATGCCGGTGCTATTTGATTCATGTACAAGTTATACAAAATTTTAAAAGCACTGTGTTTTGGTTTCGAAAATTCTAATACAACTAATTTTCCGCCGGGACGTAAAACACGAAGCATTTCTTTTAATCCTTTTTCTAAATTTTCGAAATTACGAACACCAAATGCAACGGTGATAGCATCAAAACTGTTGTCGTTGAAACCAATATTTTCACTATCGCCTTTTAATAATTCGATATTGCTTGATAAACCAAGTTGTTCAATTTTTTTTCGTCCCAACTCAAGCATGCCTTCACTGATATCAATACCAATTATTTTTTCGGGTTGCAGCATTTTATAAGTCATCAAAGCTACGTCAGCCGTACCGGTTGCCACATCCAATACTTTTTTAGGATGAATATTTTTTAATTGGTTGATGGCTTTTTTTCTCCAGCCCACATCAATACCCACACTTAAAAAACGGTTTAAAAAATCGTAGCGAAATGCGATGCTGTCGAACATTTCAGCCACCTGTTGTTTTTTATTCAGGTTACTCTCTTTATCGGGCACAACGGTATCATGTGCAAACTTTGTCATAGTAAGCGAAGGTATTTTTTATTGTACAAACTTTTATAAATTGGAATAATTGTTTTTATAGCAAGCTGTTGTACAACTGTTAAACTTTTGTTGCGTTGCATCATGCAGATTTATAGCGGCTTATCAATTCATCAGGATTTACGCTTTGTTCTCATTTCAACATAGTTTATTTCGCAGCAAAATATTCGTAGAAATAATCGGCAGGTTTCAGGTTGATCAAATTTTTTCTGTCGGCTTCAAACCCTTCATATTGCATTTTTTCAATGGCATCCGTCGTTAAGTTTAATAAATTCTCTGGTTTCGACTTTGTTACTACACCCAAACCATGATCGCAATCCAGTACAAAAACATTGATGTCATTTCTTGTAGAGCGCAGATGTACAATGGCTTTCCAAACATCGCCATTCCAGAAACCTTCTTCATTGCGGCTTTGCCATTCATCCCATGTTCCAGATGCAGCTTTCGTTTGTGGATTGCAATCGTGAATAATAATTACGCCATGATCGCTTAAATATTTCAAAGTGTTCTCAATATCACGTAAGGCATAATCGTATTGATGCATGCCATCTATCAATGCGATTTCAATTTTTTTTGTGCCAATAATTTTTTCTGCATCATTGGTAAAAAAATCATCGCTTGTTTTTTCGAAATACTGATTATGAAGATTGTACGGATTTAAAATTGTTTTGCCAATTTTTCTGGGTGTATCAAAAGCAAATTTCGGATCTATGGCAATTTTAAACCTGCTTTTAATCCTGAATAAAATATGCGCATTATGAACACCTATTTCCAAATAGTTCCTCAAATTCTTCTGTTTCATTAAAGTTGTAATAACTTTCAATCGGTTCATTTGTCTTGATTTAAAAGAGATTTAAAAATTTGAAGGTAGTATTTTTGCAATAATAAATTCGAAGGAAAGGATTATGAAAAAAGAAAGATTTATATTATTGAGTTTCGATGTGGAAGAATTTGATTTGCCATTAGAATATGGGGAGCATATCTCTTTAGACGAACAATTAATGATTGGCAATCTGGGAACCGAGGCCCTTATACCAATTTTAGAAGAGCATAAAGTCAATTCAACGCTTTTTACAACGGCTAATTATGCCATGCATTTTCCGCAACAAATTAAAGCATTGGCAAAGCAACATGAGATTGCGTCGCATACTTTTTATCATTCTAGTTTTACTGATGATGATCTGTTGTTGTCGAAACAAAAATTGGAAGAAATTTCGGAAACTTCTGTAACAGGATTGCGTATGCCGCGCATGCAACAAATTAAAATGGCTGATGTAAAAAACGCTGGATACAGTTATGATTCATCTATCAACCCAACCTGGCTTCCGGGCCGTTATAATAATCTTCATTTGCCCAGAACATTGTATACTGAAAATGGTGTAAATCGTTTGCCTGCATCAGTTTCGCCACATTTACGAATTCCTTTTTTTTGGTTAGCATTTAAGAATCTTCCCTATTTTATTTTTAAACAATTGGCCATTCAAACTTTACGGAAGGACGGTTATTTGTGTTTATATTTTCATCCCTGGGAGTTTACAGGTATCAATGAATACAA
>JAGWPQ010000354.1 GCA_028877045.1 Bacteroidota bacterium
ATAAACATCCTGCTGAAAAAAGTTTTGATGAAATTCGTTTTAAAGATGGCCGCGTTTTCGAACGTATTTCAAAAGCAATGTTTGTTGGAGATAAAACGTTTGGTAGGGTTTGGTCGTTTTTGGATATCACCGAAAGAAATAAAGCAGAAGAAGAAAAAACATATCAGTTATTGCATTATAAAATGCTGATGCATACATCTCAGGATGCTATTCATATTTTAAACAAAAATGGAAAATTAGTTGAATATAACGAAGCATTTGTAAAACATCTCGGTTATACAGAAGAAGAAACTTCGAAACTCTATTTATGGGATTGGGATACACAATGGAATAAAGAAGAGTTATTAAAAATACTTTCTGAAGCAAAAGAAGAAGGTATGTATTTCGAAACAATGCATAAATTAAAAGATGGTTCAGGCAGAAACGTACATGTTACATTGCATAAATTTTCTGAAAAGGGTGATAATTTTTATTACTCCTCGGCCAGAGATATTACCGAACGGAAGAAAGCTGAAGCTGAACGCGAACAATTCTTTAAGTTCTTTAATATCTCTTCTGACCTGATGGTAATTGCCGACCCGGATGGTTGTTTCTTAAAAATAAATCCTGCAGGATTAATTTTACTCGGATATACTGAAGAAGAACTTTTGACAAAACCTTTTATCGATTTTGTTCATCCCGATGACCGCCAGAATACGCTTGATGAAATGGCACGTCAAATCCGGACGGGCAACTCGATGAATTTCGAGAACAGGTATTTATGCAAAGATAGCACATCAAAAATTTTATCCTGGCGTGCAAACTATGTGGCTAAGGAAGGAATTACTTATGCCACTGCACGCGATATTACCAAAAACAAACTTGCCGAAGAAGAAATTAAAAAGTTGAACCGTATTCATGAGTTTATCGGGCAAACAAATGAATTGATCTTACTTGCGAAAAATGAAGATGAAATTTATAACGGGATATCCAGGATAGCTGTTGAAACCGGAAACTTTGTTTTCTCATGGATCGGTATTGTTGATGCAAACACAAAAAAGATCAAACCTTTTGCCTGGGCAGGAAAAGAAGATGGATATTTAAGCAACCTAAATATTTCTACCGAAGATGTCCCTGCAGGTAGTGGACCAACCGGCAAAGCTTATCGTCAGGCAAATTATTATTATTGCAACGACATTGCCAATGATCCTGTAATGGAAAACTGGAGAGATGCTGCAATTAAACGTGGTTATCTTTCTTCCGTTGCCTTTCCTTTAAAAACCGATAACAAAGTAGTAAGTGTTATTACCATGTATGCCCCCAAAGCTAATTTTTTTACTCATGAAGAATTACAATTGCTTGTCGGAGTAACCAACAATATCAGTTACGCTTTAAATGCAATCAGCAACAGAAAAAAAAGAAAAGAAACAGAAATACAATTAAAGAAAATTACAGAAGCTGTAAAACAAAGTTCTGCCTCAATTGTAATTACCAATTTAAAACCTGAGATCGAATATGTAAATCCTGCATTTACAGAATTAACAGGATATAGTTTTGAAGAAGCTTTAGGAAAAAATCCAAGTATATTAAAATCAGGATTTACACCCGAATCTACCTATCCGGAACTTTGGCAGCACTTAATGAATGGCATGCCATGGCATGGTGAATTATGTAACAGAAAAAAGAATGGAGAATTTTATTGGGAACAAGCTGTTATCTCCCCTATCACAAATGAGCAGGGAGAAATTACAAATTATGTAGCTGTAAAAGAAAATATAACTGCCCGAAAGCTTATTGAAGAATCTCTAAGATTAAGCGAGGCAAAAATGCGTGCCATACTCGAAAACTCTTTTGATGCAATTGGCGTTAATGTAAATGGAGTTTGGGAAATGTGCAACCCTGCAGCATTGAAACTTTTTGGTTACACTGATGCGGATGAATTAGTTGGTACACCAATCATAAATGTGATTGCAGCAAGCGAACATGAGCGTCTAAAAGAATATGTAGTCAATCGAATGGAAGGTAAAGAAATATTATCAACATATATAACACGTGGTTTGAGAAAAGATGGAACTGAATTCGATTTGGAAGTGTCATTATCTGATTACATTCAGGAAAATAAGCTGCACAGTTTAGCAATATTACGCGACATAACTGAACGAAAAAATCATGAAAAAGAAATGACTCGTTTAAATGCTGAATTAAGAGAACTGGCCAATCACTTATCAACGATCAGAGAAGATGAACGTTCGGATATTGCAAAAGAAATTCATGACGAGTTATCTCAAAACCTTGTAGTGATAAGTATGAATGCAGCACATCTGAAAAACAAAATAAATGATCCCGCTGTAAAAGCAATCATTGATGAACAAATTGAGATCTCTAACAGCGTTCTTAAAACAAGTAAAACATTATTCAATTCACTTCATCCGAGCATGCTGGATGAACTTGGATTAGAAGCTGCTATTAAATGGTATGCTAAAACAAAACTAAAATCAAGCAAAATTCAGTTCGAGTTTCGTACCAATATAAATATCGGGAACGACAGTATATCTAAAACAATCAATCTTGGGTTTTTCAGGATCTATCAGGAAACGCTCAGCAATATTTTGCGGCATGCAAACGCTACAAAGATTTCGGTCGAGTTACATAAAACCAAGGAATATCTGTCGATGCGAATTAATGATAACGGATCCGGATTTGAAATAGATAAGATAGATACCTTACATCATCACGGTATTTTAGGTATCCGCGAAAGAGCATTGGCAATGGGTGGAGAATTTACTATTAATTCATTTATTGGCGAAGGAACTACAGTGCAGGTAAAAGTGAAAATTTAAAAACAAAAAAAAAACGATGATCTTTCAATCACCGCTTTTTTATTTTATTATTTCAGGAACTATACACTTGCATTTTCTTCTTCCTTTTTCTTCAATTCAAAAATGATCTTACCATTTTCTTTGTCTAAAGAAGCAAGTAGAATATCACCATTCTTTACATTCAAATTTAAAATCTCCTCCGCCAGCGGATCTTCCAGATATTTTTGAATGGCACGGTGCAATGGTCTTGCGCCATATTGTACATCATAACCTTTATCGGCAATAAAATCTTTGGCTTCTTCGGTAAGCTCTAAACTGAAGCCTAAATTCACCAGGCGTTTCATCACGCCTTTCATCAAAATGTCGATGATACTGTGAATGTGTTCTTTTGTTAGTGCATTAAAGATCACGATATCATCGATCCTGTTTAAAAATTCGGGAGAGAATGTGCGTTTCAGCGCTTTTTCAATTACAGCCTTATTATTTTCTTCCTGATTTTGAACACGTGATGCAGTTGCAAATCCAACACCATCGCCAAATTCTTTTAACTGGCGAACACCAATATTGGATGTCATGATGATCAATGAATTTTTGAAATCGATCTTTCTTCCCAAACCATCAGTCAATTGCCCGTCATCCAGTACCTGTAATAAAATATTATAAATATCAGGATGCGCCTTTTCAATTTCATCCAACAAAATAACGGAGTATGGTTTACGCCTAACCTTTTCGGTTAATTGTCCGCCTTCTTCATAACCAACATATCCCGGAGGTGCACCAATCAAACGGCTCACCGTAAATTTTTCCATGTATTCACTCATGTCGATGCGTATCAAAGCATCTTCACTGTCAAACATGTATCGGGCAAGGCTTCTGGCCAATTCGGTTTTACCAACACCTGTTGGGCCTAAGAAAATAAATGTACCGATAGGTTTCTTCGGATCTTTTAAACCAACACGGTTACGCTGAATAGCTTTCACTACTTTTTGTATCGCTTCAGTTTGGCCGATCACCATTTCAGCCATATCAGTTCCCATTTTACGCAATTTCTCGGTTTCAGCCTGCACCATGCGTTTTACAGGTATGCCCGTCATCATGCTCACCACTTCTGCAATATTTTCTTCCGAGATCGGATAACGTTTATTTTTACTTTCTTCTTCCCAAATATTTTTTGCTTTTTCCAATTCTTCGCCTAATCTTTTCTCTGTATCACGCAATGAGGCAGCTTCTTCAAAACGCTGGCTCTTGACTACTTTATTTTTTTCATTCTTAACATCCTCGATCTTTTTTTCCAATTCAACAATATCAAGAGGCACATTAATATTTTTAAGATGTACCCTTGCTCCCACTTCATCCAAAACATCAATGGCTTTATCGGGCAATAAACGATCGGTCATATAACGATCGCTTAATTTCACGCAGGCATCAATAGCTTCCTGATCGTAAATAACGTTATGAAAGTCTTCATACTTACTCTTAATATTATTCAAGATGGTGATGGTATCTTCCACACTTGGCGGTTCTATCAAAACTTTTTGAAAACGGCGATCCAATGCACCATCTTTTTCGATGTATTGACGATACTCATCCAATGTTGATGCACCGATGCACTGCAGTTCACCTCTTGCCAACGCAGGTTTAAAAATATTACTTGCATCCAGCGAACCGCTTGCTCCGCCTGCACCTACGATGGTATGAATTTCATCAATGAATAAAATAACATCCCGGTTTTTTTCCAATTCGTTCATGATGGCTTTCATGCGTTCTTCAAATTGGCCGCGGTATTTTGTTCCGGCAACCAATGCAGCCAGATCGAGCGATATCACTCTTTTATCAAACAAAACACGGCTCACTTTTCTTTGAACAATGCGCAAAGCCAATCCTTCAACGATCGCTGTTTTACCAACACCGGGTTCACCAATTAAAATAGGATTGTTCTTTTTTCTGCGTGATAAAATCTGTGATACTCTTTCAATTTCCAATTCACGACCAACGATCGGATCCAATGTTCCGGCTTCGGCCATTTTAGTAATATCTCTTCCGAAATTATCCAGAACAGGTGTTTTACTTTTTACATTCGGCGCAGCTTTGCCGGTACGTTGTTGCTGAAAACCTGCACGCTGTTTTTCTTCTTCAAATTCATCGTCACCTTCATCCGAGAATTCGCTTTTTGGAGGAGG
>JAGWPQ010000355.1 GCA_028877045.1 Bacteroidota bacterium
GCTTTTACAACATAATCGCCCTGAACATTATTTCCATTGATCTTTAAAATCCTTTTTGCCATTTCCAGTTGCGATAATGCCTGATCGTAACTTGCCTGTGCATTGGTTACATCTAACTGAGAAGATAATCCGCTCGAAAAAAGATCTTTGGCAGCATCCAATTGTTTTTTGGTAGCCGTAACATTTGTTTGAGCCATCACCAAACTATTGCTGTAACCCGCCATCTCACTGCTTTTGATGGTCGCAAGAGACTGCCCGGCATTTACATAATCGCCTAACTGCACTTTTACATCCTGCACATTGCCGCTTACCAGCGGAAAAATATTTATCTGATGGTCCTGATCGAAATCAACACTGCCTGTTAATGTGATGGCATTAACCAACTGGCATTTTTGTACAGTTTCTATATTTATTTTTTTAAGCAAAGAATCGGGGATGATATATTTTTCTTTTTCGCTCGATTTTTTTTCATCATTGCTTTTGCAACTCATCAAAATAATGGCAAATGAAAAAGGAATGATAAAATATTTGATCCATGTAATGGTTGATATCTGTCGCATTATATTCAATTATTTTAGTTGAAAAAATTTGTACCGGTATAAAAATTCAGGTCCTCGAAAGATTGTACTCTGTTATATCGGATGGCATTGATCTGAAGTGTATTTTGTTTATACGAATCATAAAAATCAAGAAAATCGAGTAAGCCGATATTCCTTTTTTCATAATTAATAAATACTTCATTCAATAATCTGTCAAAATCCTTTGTGAACTTAGGATCGATATTTTGATAGAGCTTATCGTTGTCGAATGTTTTTTGCAATGCTCTTGCAATCTGTTCTTCAACGGATGCTTCGGTACTTTTTTGTGAAGCAGCATTATAATCGATCATCGACTTAGCCGATTTTATATTTCCTTGATTTCTGTTGAACATAGGTAAATCAATGGCTACGCCAGCCGAGAAAAGATTGCGTGCATAGCTTCCTTGTTTATCCCATCCCAATGAGGATGTAAGATCCGGAACTGCCAAAGCTTTTTGATAATTATAAGTAAGTTTACTGATGTTAGTATTGGCCTTTGCGATCTGCAGATCGGTTCTGCTTTTATAGGCAGTATCAACCAAGGTTGTAAAAGCATATTGCGCTGGACTTAATGCCGAAAGTTTATCATTGTTTGTTACCGGAACGATATAAACATTTTTAATTTGCAGAACCAGACGCAGTTCACTTTCGGTATCGTTGATCTGATTGATCAGATCATTATATTCGCTTTGCAAACTGTATAACTGCGCTTTAATTCTTATCACTTCTTTTTCTGCAATATATCCTTTGCCTTGTTGTTGATTGAATGCAGTGACAACTTTTTGCAATGATTGAATTTCTTTATCATATACTTTGGCAGATTGCTGCAAATAATAAATGTTGAAAAAGTCGCTGCGTAATGTGTATTTCAATGTTCTGATCAGATCATATAATTGAAATTCTGCTAACTGTGCATTTGCTTCGGCAATTTTTATTTGCTTATTTCTTTTCCCGGCCAATAAGATCAATTGAGAAAGATTCGCCTGACTTTCGTTGTAATTAAAAAAATTAGAGTTTGGAAAATTAGACAGATCATCATGTATCGGGATCAATGGCCCTCTTGCATATGAAAAGTTTGGATTGGGTAAAAGTTTGGCCTGAATGATCAACGCTTTTTGTGCATCCACATTATAACGCTGTGCTAACAACAGTAAATTATTGCGCAGAAAAATATTTTCGGCACTGTCCAATGTTATTGAAACAGAATCTGTGAATAGTTGATTATTATATTTTGTTTGACCAATAGCAAGCGAACTATAAAATATCAAAGTACTTAAGAAGTACTTGCTTAACATCTTCATATAAAAAAGTTTATAAAATACGAATTCAAAAGTATTGAATCATTTCGGTAATGAACCGTAAATGACAGTAGTAACTAATCTTTTAAAAATAGCTTAAACTAATTTGGGAGGCGGAGGATTGATCTCATTAAAATAGGAGTATTCGTATTTTTCTTTGAGAGGTATTATGAATGATGAAGTACAGATCGTATAATTATTACTTAATCCATCGAGAGGCTTCCCTGTTATTTTTAACGACAAATATTTTATGATCTGCGATTTGGATGAAGAAGACTCTTTTTGAAATTCAGGGAATGCATCTTTTTTACCAAGAATAATTTCTGAAACATATTCGGTCATAGAATTCAGGTAATTAAAATCCTCAATTACAACTCTTGAAGCCATTGGCTGAAAATCGACACCATCAATACTGAGATTGATGATCTGTAAGGCTATTAAAGCGATCAGTCCCTTGGTCAATATGGTTTTAAAAGTAAATTTCATTATTTCGCAAAAATAAGAAGAAGCAGGGCTATTTTGTTTGTTAATCTTATGTAAAGAAATAGGGGCATTATTTTTAATAAAATTTAAAACAGATCTCTCTAAGAATAGAGAGATCTTAACCTTAAAGAATCACATGACAATGGTAATAGCATGTGAAGCAAGTTTAATCATATACTGAATTTAAATTCAATCCATAACTTTCAATTTTTCTGTATAATGTAGCTACGCCAATCTTCAATAAACGTGCTGCCTCAACTTTATTTCCTTTTGTTAAATTGAGTATCCGTTGTATATGAAATTTTTCAATACTGCTGAGATCCATTGTTGAATTGCCTAAAACATTTGTCTTGTTTCTGCTGATATAAATATCTGTAGGAAGATGTTCTTCTGTCAAAGTATTTTCTTCAGCCATGATCACTGCCCGTTCAATAACATTTTTCAATTCACGGATATTCCCCGGCCATGTATGCTGCTTTAGTTTTTCGATCAAATCTTGACTCAGTTCTGTTACTTTCTTATTCATCTTTTTGGCATATATATCAACATAATATTTTGCCAATAAAGGAATATCATTTCTGCGTTCTAAGAGTGATGGAAGATTGAGTGAAAAAACATTGATCCTGTAGAAAAGATCTTCTCTGAAATTCCCTGCATGAACTTCATCATGCAAGTTTTTATTTGTAGCTGAAATCAGGCGGATATCAACATTCGAAAATTTTGTATCCCCAAGTTTAATGAATTCATTTACTTCGAGTACTCTTAATAATTTAGCCTGAATATCGAAATCCATTTCACCAATCTCATCCAGAAATAAAGTGCCTCCATTTGCTTCTTCGAGTAAACCAATTTTGTCTCTAACTGCTCCGGTAAAGGCCCCTGCTTTATAACCAAACAATTCACTTTCTAAAAGTTCCTTCGAAAATGCACTGCAATTAATAGCAACAAAAGGCTTATCTGCTCTGGAACTGGCAGTGTGTATGGCTCTTGCAAATAATTCTTTTCCTGTTCCAGTTTCGCCTAATATTAAAACAGAAACGTTTGTAACTGCAATTTTTTTTGCCAGCGAAATTGTTTCCTGAATGAGAGGGGATTTGCCAATGATATTATCAAACCCAAAAACAACTTTAACTTCTTTCTCTAATTTGGTTAAACGTTTCTGCAATTGGACTTTTTCGATTGCTTTGTTTATCAATGGAATAATTTTATCATTATCATCACCTTTGGTAAGATAATCGAATGCGCCATTCTTCATTGCCTGAATGCCTTCACTAATATTTCCGTAAGCAGTGATAAGAATTAATTCAACATAAGGAAACTCTGATTTGGAACGTTTAATAAATTCGACACCACTGCCATCAGGTAAATGCACATCACACA
>JAGWPQ010000356.1 GCA_028877045.1 Bacteroidota bacterium
TAACGGCTCATGATCCTGTCGCTCAACGAACCATGATTGGTGCCAATGCGCATCGCCGTTCCGTATTCTTTACAAATTTTAATCAGCGGTGTAAACCGTTCACGAATCCTTTCAATTTCTTCAACATATTCCGCATCGGTATAATCAATTTGTTCAAATTTTTTCTTGTCAACATAATTGCCCGGATTCACTCTCACCTTCTCAACAATTCTTGCAGCCACTTCTGCGGCATTCGGTGTGAAATGAATATCGGCGATCAACGGTGTTGTATAACCACGTTTACGCAATTCATTTTTTATGTTGAGCAAATTTTCTGCTTCATTTTTCGAAGGGGCTGTAATGCGCACCAGTTCTGCACCTGCCTCAATGCAACGGATGGTTTGTTCAACAGTTGCAATGGTGTTCATCGTATCGGTTGTGGTCATCGTCTGCACACGAACGGGATGCAGATTGCCCAACAGCAGATCGCCGATTTTTATTTCTCTCGTTTTTAAACGACTATATTTAGTTAATGAGTTACAATACAATTGCATGATTGATGTTCTGTTTCTGAAAAGCAAATGTCATCAAAAAAAATCAACTAATTTTAATTACAATCTGTTAACGATGAAACAATTTTTTTGTTTATTATTTTCAATAGTTTTTTTGAGTGCAAATGCCCAGCAGGAAAATCAATCAAAAGGAAAATCATTTACCATTTTTAGCAAATATTCGATGTTTCCCGATTCGCTGAGAAATGCTGTACCGCGGATTTATGAGGGAAAAACATATTCCGCAAAAGAACATTACAGCGACAGCAGCGCATATATTTTTGTTCCGGATCATTTCGATAAAACAAAACCATTTCAATTTGTGCTTTGGTTTCATGGTTGGGGAAATAATATTGATTCGGCATTGATACAATACAAATTGCAGCAACAGTTTTATGATGCACATTTAAATGCGATTTTTATTTTTCCTGAAGGACCAAAAAATTCGCCCGACAGTTACGCCGGTAAGTTTGAGAAGGCAGATACTTTCAATTTTTTTATGAAAGAGGTAAACACATTTTTGCTGAAAGAAAAAATAATCAATAAAAATATTGTTCCAAAAATGATCTATGCCGGTCACAGCGGGGCTTACAGGGTAATAGCTTATTTATTGCTTCATTCATCGTACCAATGCAAAGGCATTTTATTATTTGATGCTTTGTATGCTGAGCAAGAAAAATTTGCAATCTATCTGCAACAACATTCAAATTGCAAATTGATTGATATTTATACCGATAACGGCGGCACATTACAGAATTCTAAAAATCTGACAATAGATATGCTTGCGTGGAAATGGAAGTTTATTGATAAAGAGGAAGATGATTGTACATCAAATGATCTGAAAAATAACCGTATCATTTTTCTGCACAGCAAAAAACAACACAACGATGTGGTAACGAGTAATAATAATTTTCAGCGGTTTTTGGAAGGTTTAAAATAGTTACCAATCTTTATCAGGCTTTGTCTGTTTTATTTTTTGTTTTTGTAATTCCTGCAATTGTTTTTCTTCTTCCCGAAGTTGATTGAGTAAATTTTCGGCCTGTTGTTTACTCATCTGGTCTTTTGGCTTTTGCTCAGGTGGTTTTTTATCTTTATTTTTTTGATCATTCTTTTTCTTGTCGTCTTTTTTCTGATCGTTCTTCTTGTCGTTTTGTTTTTTTAATTCGTTCAATGCTTTTTGCAAATTTTCTCTGGCATCATTATCTGTAGAATTCAGTCGCAGTGATTGTTTGAAAGAATTAATAGCCTCCTGCAATTGTTTTTGTTTTACTTCGGCAACACCTTTGTTATATCCTGCCTGTGCCTGCAGCGATGGATCGTTACTGCTTTCTAAAACTGATTCAAACGATTTTGCAGCATCCGGAAATTTTTGCTGTTTCTGCAAAGCATTACCGGCATTGAATTGTGCTGTGTTATTTTTTTGATCGGTTTGCAAAGCTTTTTCATATTCTGTCAACGCATCTTTATAATCACCCTTTTTATATAACTCATTTCCTTTCCGCACAAGGTTATTACTCTTCTGCGCAAAAGAAATTGTGAACGAAAAAGTAATTAATATGACGAATAAAAATTTCAAGCTGCCTGTAATTTTTTTTCAGAAATAAATACTTCAGCAATCAATAACAAAACAGTGATGGCAAGAAAATACGGATAGAACGATTGATATTCTACATAACCGCCGGCACTGCTGATGGCTTTCTTTTCCATACCATTTAATTCGGTAACCAATTCGTCCGAAACAGTTGTTGTATTATTTAATTGATGATAGGTTCCGTTAGTTACCTGTGCCAATTGTTTTAAAAGATCTTCATTGAGTTTCGAAATAATTGTTTGCCCGTTTTCATCTCTTTTATATTCATTGGTTCCCGGTTCAGTGATGGGAGAACCTTCTGCAGAGCCGACTCCAATGGTATGCAACACGGTTCCATGATCGGCCAATTCTTTGGCAACATCAATGGCTTTGTCTTCATGATCTTCACCATCGGTTATTAAAATAACAGTTTTATATTTTTTTTCTTTGGTATCGAGCGATGCATCTGATAATTGTAATGCTGCACTTAAATTAGTTCCCTGCACCGCAACAAAATCGGGTGAGGCATTGGCAACAAACATTTTTGTTGCAGTGGCATCTGCTGTTAAGGGCATCTGCAAATATGCCTGTCCGGCAAACACAATCAATCCCACTCGATCATTTTCTAATTTATCGGTAAGTTGGTTGATGAACTGTTTTGCTTTATCCAATCTGGATGGTTTTTCATCCTGACTAAGCATACTTTTACTTACATCCAATGCTACCATCACATCAACGCCATTTGCCTTAGTACCCTTTATTTGCAAGGGTTTGCGAAGATTACACAATGCAACAATTCCAAAACTTATAGCAAGTAAAACAATAATTATCTTGAGCCGGTAACGTTGCGGAGAATAATCTTTGGTTAATAAATCCACCAATCGTATATCGCCTAATTTCTTCTTTGCAGATTGTTTCCATCGTATCACATACACAAAAAGAAATACCAATGGCAGGAGGATAAACAGACCAAATAAAAATTCTATGTTCTCGAATTCGGGCATCGCTGCAAGCTACAGGAATGAATGTTAAATGAAAAACTAAAATGAGGAAGAAAAATTAAAAACTAAAAAAAGAAAAACTAAA
>JAGWPQ010000357.1 GCA_028877045.1 Bacteroidota bacterium
AACCTGTACAGCAATTACAGCGCAAAAAACTATAAAAACTATTTCCCAAATAACAGTCGGAATGATCATGCTGCAAAAGTAATGTTTGGGATTACTAACAATGTTGTTGCTGTGAAGATGTGGAAAAGAATTATGAGTGATGAATTATGAACGATAAGTTGTATCTGTTTTCGATTAATAACGCATCATTCATAATTCATCACCCAATACCTATTTTTGCAAACTTATGCCGCAACTGCAATTTCAATTAGAAGCAACCGATACCAACTGCAAAGCAAGAGCTGGAAAGATGATCACCGATCATGGAGAAATTCTTACGCCTATTTTTATGCCCGTTGGAACTGTTGGCAGTGTTAAAGCTGTAACGCAGCAACAACTCGAATTGGACGTGCAGGCACAAATTATTTTGGGTAATACCTATCATTTGTACTTGCGTCCCGGATTGGATGTATTGCAGGCTGCAGGCGGATTGCATCAGTTCAATGGATGGCATCATCCCATATTGACCGATAGTGGCGGCTACCAGGTTTTTTCGTTGGCTGCAAACAGAAAGATCAAAGAAGAAGGTGTGATGTTCCAATCGCATATTGATGGAAGCAGGCATTTATTTTCGCCCGAAAAAGTAATGGATATTCAAAGAACGATTGGTGCCGATATTATTATGGCATTTGATGAATGTCCGCCTTATCCCAGCGATTATAAATATGCAAAAAAAAGTATGCAGTTAACGCATCGCTGGCTCGACAGATGTTTTGACCGTTTGAATGAAACACCTGATAAATATGGTTACACACAAAATCTATTTCCGATTGTTCAGGGAAGTACTTATAAAGATCTGCGAACCGAATCGGCATCATATATCGCTTCAAAGAATGCAACGGGCAATGCCATTGGTGGATTAAGTGTTGGCGAGCCCGCAGAAATGATGTATGAATTCACAGAATTATGTTGCGATATTTTACCTGCTGATAAACCTCGTTATTTAATGGGTGTTGGCACACCTTGGAATATTTTGGAGGGAATTGCTTTAGGTGTTGACATGTTTGATTGTGTGATGCCAACACGCAATGGCCGAAACGGAATGTTGTTTACCAGCAAAGGTGTTATCAATATCCGCAATAAAAAATGGGAAACAGATTTTTCTGTTATTGATGATGGCATTCCATGCAACATCAGTAATTATTATTCGAAAGCATACCTGCGGCATTTATTTATTGCACAGGAAATTTTGGCTTTGCAAATTGCAAGTATCCATAATCTGGCTTTTTATTTATGGTTGGTTGGCGAAGCCCGCAAACATATTCTCAGCAATACTTTCAATAGTTTTAAAATTTCGATGACAGAAATTTTAAAACAACGTCTTTAATTAATATCCATTCTTTTTTTTATTTTTTTATTGATGTGGATAATTGCGGAAGTGTTATTTTATTTATCCACCTGCACAATTAATAACAGTTGTGCTGCAATGTTATTGGTAGCTTCACAACCACTTACTAATCCGTTACCTATGAAGTCCGTAAGTGTACATCCATTTTTATGGATGTATTTTTTTGTAAGTCATTGGCTTTTGTAGCTGCGATGGATGTTTCGGCATATATTTAAACGCAATTAACATCCTTTTATTTCCACACTTGGTTTGTACAATTATATTTGCAGTTATATATAACGATGAAAAAATTAGATTGGTACATACTAAAGAAATTTTTGAGCACTTTTTTCTTTGCTATATTTTTATTTACTGTGATTGCTGTTGTGATCGATGTGAGCGAAAAAGCTGATGATTTTGTAAAATCGCAGTTAACCTTAAAGCAAATCATTACTACTTATTATTTTGGATTTATTCCGCACATCGTTGCATTATTATTTCCATTGTTTGTTTTTATTGCAGTAATATTTTTTACTTCGAAGATGGCAGGCCAAAGCGAGATCATTGCCATACTTGCCAGCGGAACAAGTTTCAACCGATGGTTACGTCCTTATTGGATCGGTGGTATTTTTTTAGCAACCATTTTATGGTACTCAAATCAATATTTAATTCCAAGAGCAGAAAAGATCAGAGGAAATTTCGAGGCAAAATATTTCGATCCGAACTCATCCTACGAAAATTTAAATAAAAGCCGGAATGGTCCGGGTTCCGATTTGTATGTTCGTATCGATTCATTTACTTATGCCGGTATTTATAATTACGATACACTAATTAAACGTGGTGGCCCTGTGTTTTTGCATCGTGTTAAAAATAATCAGTTGATAGAAAATATCAGGGCTGAGGATATGAATTGGGATACTACTTTACGAAAATGGAAATTAAATTTTGTCATCCATCGTATCTGGTCGGGCAAGCAGGAAAAAATGTTCATGCACACACTCGATACCATGAATTTTGATTTCCGACCATCCGATCTTAAAAAAGATAAGTACACAAAAGATAAATTAATTACACCCGAACTGGTTCGTTTTATCAAACAGGAAGAGATGCATGGTTCTGAGGGTATCAACGAACTAAAAGTTGAAAAGGGACGGCGGGATGCAACGCCGATCACGGTTTTATTGCTTACTTTAATTGGTGCTGTTGTTGCCGGCCGTAGAGTTCGGGGCGGAAGCGGTGTGCATCTGGCTATTGGGTTTATTACTGCTGCATTATTTATTCTTGCCGATAAATTCTCTACGATTTTTTCAACAAAAGGGAATCTGCCGCCAACATTGGCAACCTGGATTCCCAACATCATTTTTGTTTTTGTAGCCATTGCTTTATATCGGAAAGCACCTAAATAATTTTATGATTTTGATGACTTAAATCATTTGTTGCAACACCGAACATACTCTATCTTTAGCGGCGTTTTTATAAATTTTTATAGCAACCGGTTTCTGCGAACATTTTGTGAGGTGTTATTGTGAAATTCTTGATTGTGCTGCAGCTAAGCTTCTGCTTAAAATTTCAAACATTTTTTATTCATTTATATATTTAAAAATATGGGAATTGTTAAAGACAGATTTAAAGCGAAAGCTGATGCAGCCAATATTGAAATCAAACAATTACTTAAAGATCACGGCAGTAAAAAAATTGGTGAAGTAACTTTGGCGCAAGCTTATCAGGGAATGCGGGGTATTACCGGTTTGGTTACTGAAACAAGCTTATTGGATGCACAGGAAGGCATTCGTTTTCGTGGCTATTCAATTCCTGAATTACAGGAAAAATTACCTAAAGCGCATAATGGTACAGAACCATTACCAGAAGGATTGTTTTATCTGATGTTGATTGGCGAATTGCCAACTCAGGAAGAAGCCAGTTATATTACAGAGATTTTTCAAAGAAGAAGTCATGTTCCCAATCACGTTTTTGCTGCAATAGATGCATTGCCATTAAACACACATCCTATGACCATGTTTGTGGTAGGTGTGATGGCATTACAAACAGAAAGTTATTTTGCTAAAGCCTATTCAGAAGGGATCAATAAAAAAGATTATTGGGAAACAATATTTGATGATACCATTATTTTAATTGCTCGTTTACCAAGAATTGCAGCATATATCTATCGCCGAAAATATAAAAACAACGAACACATTCATCCCAATGGATTATTGGATTGGGCAGGAAATTTTGCTCACATGCTTGGATATGATGATGCAAGCTTCAGAGAATTGATGCGTTTGTACATGACCATCCATGCTGATCATGAAGGTGGTAATGTAAGTGCACATACAACGCATTTGGTTGGAAGTGCTTTAAGCGACCCATATCTTGCTTATGCAGCTGGAATGAATGGTTTGGCCGGACCATTACACGGGTTAGCCAATCAGGAAGTAATTAAATGGATATTCGAAATGCAGGAAAAATTAGGAACTGATCTTCCCGCAAAAGAACAGATCGCCGATTATGTAAAAGAAACTTTAAATGCAGGTAAAGTTGTTCCGGGATATGGCCATGCAGTGTTGCGAAAAACAGATCCGCGTTATACAGCTCAAATGGAATTTGGAAAAAAACACATGCCTGAAGATAAACTTTGCAGAACAGTGTGGAATATTTATGAAGTGGTTCCACCTATACTTCAATCATTGGGAAAAATTAAAAACCCATGGCCAAATGTTGATGCACACAGTGGTGCTTTATTGGTACACTACGGAATGGTTGAATATGAATTTTATACCGTGCTGTTTGCAGTAAGCCGTTCATTGGGAGTACTGGCAAGTCTTTGCTGGGACAGGGCTTTGGGCTTTCCGCTCGAAAGACCAAAAAGTGTTACAACAGAATCTGTTAAGCTTTGGTTGGAAGGGAAAGAACAGATTTGGGAATGATCTTTATTCAAATAATAAAACAAAAAATGCTTCGAATCTTTCGAAGCATTTTTATTTTAATTAAAACTGCTTTTATTACAAAAGCAAAAATCTCAATTACAAAACAGGCAAAAAGGTTTTCTACACTTGCAGGAGGTGTTATACGGATATGGCATTACAGCTTTTCTCAGTATAGGATAACATATATAAAAGGGTATATAACCTCATCATACATATATACCAACCTCTTCAATGAGCCTCATATAAGCTACATATAAGCCATATATAAGCTACATATAAGCTACTCCTAATAAGAGTAAGTTATATGTGGTTTATATGCGCTTTATTATTAAATTATGTGAAGGTTAGATTACAATATGATAGCTTTCAATCATAACGAAACCAGCCATCAGCCATAACAAGTGTAGTAGGGAGTAATGGCTTTTAGAGGCCGTATTGAAGGCTTTCAGGTATATACCGGTAAAGACCTGCATAGATAATTATCAGTACAATGCGAAGTTTTTAGTTGAGCATTTTGAAAATATTTCATTACTCCATTCAAAATACTGTAAGTTGAAAAAGAAACAATAAACGCTATGGTAATCTATAGGGAAAAGAGAAAACAATTATTAATTCAATTTGGGCCAGGTTTTTTAAGTACAAAGAAATTTATATGGGGAAATTGGTAGCTTAAATTTTGCCGCAATAACTATAGCCTATACATTTGCAACCTGTTTCGGGGGGCTAGCTCAGTTGCTAGAGCGTTCCGAAGGATTCGGGAAGTTCTGTTGGTTCTTAAAAAAATAATGGGGGGTTAGCTCAGTTGGCTAGAGCGCTTGCATGGCATGCAAGAGGTCGTCGGTTCGACCCCGATACTCTCCACCAAGAAATAAAGAAAGTCTCGTAAGAGACTTTTTTTATTTCTTAACTTCTCTTCTAACAGGTTTAATTTTACGCAATCATAGACTTGTATAATTTTAATTGAATCAGGTATTTTGTTTATAGATTAATAATTAATGAAGAGTATAGCAGCATATCAGAATGAATCCTTTATAATTGAGAGGTTGCGGTCGGGTGATGTAAATATTTTTGAATGGTTATTTAAAAATAAATACAAAGGGCTTTGTTATTATGCAACTAAACTATTGGGAAACACTGCTGCAGCCGAAGAGATAGTATCTGAGACCTTTGCTGAAATTTGGGAAAAAAAAGAAAAAATAATTTTTACTTCATCGGTAAATGCCTACCTGTACGCGACGGTTCATAATAAATCTATCAATCTTTTAAAACGACAAAAGACCATTACAGCCTATAATAAATTTTTATTCGAAACGAAACAGGAATTTAATCCAGCCGATATACCCGATCAAATTTATCAGGAAAAAGATATCACCGCAGAAATAGACAACGCCATTAAACTTCTTCCCGAAAAATGCAAAGAGATCTTTGTGCTAAGCCGTTTCGAAAATAAAAAGTACCGCGAAATAGCCGAGTTGCTTGGGATCTCCATCAAAACTGTAGAAAATCAAATAGGTATCGCATTAGAAAAACTACGCAAACACCTACAGCACATAATGATGTTATAGGTTCAAGATTAAGCGTTGCATCTTTCTTTTTTGTACAGAAATATTTGAGATAATTGCAATCTCTCCCTCTATCATTTCAAAATAAATGGGTCGATCCAAGTTATTTAACAATAAAATAATTTTCGTTTGGGGGTAAAATGCAAGTTGATTGTCATGTAAATAACATCGTATTATGACTGAAGAATTTAAAATAACCTTGGTGAATTATATCACCGGAAATATTTCGGATGATGAAAAAGAAAAAGCTGAGCAATGGATTGCCGAAGATCCATCGCATTTGGAATTATACATTCAAATGCAGGAAGCATGGAATGTTGCTTTATTAGCAAAAGAGGATTCTAAAATCAATATCGAGGAAGCGTATAATTTATTGGAATCAAAATTGGGAATGGGGCATGGTAAAAAAGTTTCATTCTTGAGAAGGTTGCCTTATTTAAAAGTTGCTGCAGCTATTATTTTGATAATAATTTCCGGAGTCATCTTCTTCCCAAAAAACAAAGCAGTTGATAATAAAGAAAAATCGTTTACAGAAAGTGTATATGTTCCCATAGGCGATAAGAAAAAAATTATTTTAAGTGACAGTTCGGTTGTTTGGTTAAATTCTGAAAGTGTTTTGCAAGTCAGTAAAGGTTTTGGTGTTACCAACAGAACGGTATATCTGGAAGGAGAAGGTTATTTTGATGTAAAACACAATGAGAAATTAGTGTTTACGGTTCAAACAAAAGATTATACAGTTAGAGATATCGGTACCATCTTTAATATTAATACCTATTCTTCCGATTCAAAATTTGAGGCCGCTGTTATTGAAGGCAAGATCTCGATAGAAGGAAAATTCTCGAAAAACAAAAATGTCAGCAAAATTTATCTTACCCGTAATGGGGTAATAAAAATTGATAAAACGATTGCGACTCTTGCACATACAGATGATGCAAAAATTGTAAATCCAATTGATTCCTCGATCGTAAAAATTCTGCAGGTTGAGAATCTGGATAAGTATGCAGGATGGAAAGACAATCTCCTGATTTTTGATGAAGATTCTTTTAAAGATATTTCTAAGATGTTAGAAAGGAAATATAATGTAGTTATTCTGATTCCGGATGAAGAAATAGCCAATTACCGTTATTCCGGAAGCTTCAACAATATTTCAAATATTCAAAGTGTGATCGAGATATTAAAAGAAACTACACCGGCAAATTATCTGATCAAAGGAGATACGATCACAATCAGTTCCAAAAAATAAATTGCTATATAACTCTTAACCAAAACAAACTAATAAAATGCATGAATAAAACACAATAATTAAAAAAGCCGGGAGATGCGCTAACATCTCCGACGGCCCATTTGCTAAGCCATAACTCCCGTGCGAAGGGAAATTATTAACTACAAACCAAACAAATGTATGAAACATTTTAAAGGCATCACAATACCTGTGCGCTGTCATTATGAGAAAATTTTACGAATTATGAAAATTACTGCAGTTTTATTATTTGCGGCAATAATTCAATCCAATGCAAATGGATTTTCTCAATCTACTTTTACCATTAACAAATCTGTTTCTTCTGTTAAAAAGGTAATAAAGGAGATTGAAAATCAGAGCGAGTATTCTTTTTTTTACCGACAAGATCAGTTAGACGTAAATAAAAGAATATCTATTGCAGTAAAGAACGTTTCGATCGACAGCTTGATGAAAGAAGTATTGATCGGTCAGTCATTGACTTTTAAAGTCATAGGAAAAGTTATTGTAATAAAACCTGCAAATGAAAATACAAACATTGATGCAGTAAATGAAATTACTGTTACAGGAACAGTTTATTCGGCCACATCCAATAAACCGATCCAGGGTATAACTGTCAGCGAAAAAAATACTTCAAATGTTACAATTACCGATGCGAACGGAAAATACACTATCAGAGTAAAAAGCAGCTCTTCGGTTCTGGCATTTCATGCAGTAAATTTTAAACAGGCTGAGATAATAGTAGGTGATCAAAAAGTTATTAATGTTACTTTAGAAGAAGAAGTAAAAATATTAGATCAGGTGGTAGTAGTTGGTTATGGATCGCAGAAGAAAAAAGATCTGACCGGCGCAATTGCAGTCATAAGTTCGAAAGAATTAGAAGACCGCCCCAATACACAATTCGGTAATTCCATTGAAGGTAAAACTGCGGGCGTACAGGTTGTAAGACCTTCAGGTCAGCCCGATGCAGGGTTTTCAATTATTGTACGTGGTGTATCTTCTATCACATCCGGCAGTGACCCTGTTTATATAGTAAATGGAGTGCAGACTTTTAATACCAGTGAAATAAATCCTGCGGATATAGAAAGTATTTCTATATTGAAAGATGCATCTTCTGCCGCCATTTATGGTGCCAGCGGTGCTAATGGAGTTGTTTTAATTACAACGAAACACGGTAAAAACGGAACGACAAAAATAAATTTCAATACTTCAGTCACATCTTCACAGCCATGGAAGAAATTGCCTGTTTTAAATTCCACACAATACGAATCGTTGATGAATGAAATGGGAATTGGGATCAATTGGGGTAATTATACAGCTAATACCAATTGGCAGGATTTGGTTTTCAGGAATGCATTGACACAGAATTATAATCTTTCAATTTCCGGCGGTGATGAAAATACACAATATTATTTGTCAGGGTCTTTGGTAAATCAACAGGGTATTGTAATAAACAGTAGTGTAATCAGGCCGACTTTTAATTTAAGCCTCGATCATAAGGTAAATAATTTTCTGAAAGTAGGAACCAATATATCTTATGACAGATGGAGTGATGTTCATATTTTAGAAAACAACAGAAACGGAGTAATAGCAAGGTTATTAACAACTACCCCGATCATTGGTATATGGAATTCTACTTATCCTAACCAATATGCTACAAGTCCGGTGGCACCCGTAGATGTTGAAAACCCTTATGCTGCTGCTTTTCAGCCGCAAAACTTATTTGTCAACAATAGGTTGCATGGACATACTTATGCTGAAATTAGTTTGATACCCGGCTTGAAATTTAAAAGCCTCTTGGGTATAGAACATTGGAATCATATTAATACATCATATCAAAATACGATTCAAACTATTTATGGTAGAGCCATGAATGGTATTGCTACTGAAGATGACATGAGTTACGATTATTGGGTTTCTGAAAATACTTTGAATTATACTAAAAAAATAAAGGACCACAGCTTTACCATTTTGGGTGGATTTATTGCATCGAGAATAAACAGTCGCGAAGATTACCTTTCTTCTACAGGTTTTGGAGGAAACGATGCGGTTCAAACTGTAAGCGCAGGATCGATTCAGGCAAAACCTCAGGTAAACATTATTCAGGAATCGAAAGCTTCTTTTATCGGCAGGTTTACCTATAGTTATAAAGACAAATATTTACTGACATCTAATATCAGAAGAGATGGTTCAGGACAATTTGTTGCACAGAACAGATGGCAAACATTCCCTTCATTTTCTCTTGGATGGAGAATTTCTCAAGAAAACTTCATGAAATCTGCAACATGGATCAATGACTTCAAAATAAGAGGTGGTTGGGGATTAGTTGGTAATGATAATGCTTCACCATACGCGCATTATGGATTAATATCTATCAATTCTACTTATGCAATTGGAGGAGTTAATGCAAACGGTTATTCTCCTTCAACACAACAAAATAATGACCTTAAGTGGGAAGTAACTGCTCAAACAAATATTGGTTTCGATTTAACTATGTTTAATAACAGGGTTACCATTACTTCTGATTATTATAATAAAAAAACAACAGGACTTTTATTGTTGGTTCCTATTCCTGCAAGTGTTGGGATCCCCGGTAATATAGCATTGGAAAATGCCGGAAGTATTCAAAACAAAGGATTTGAATTTCAGATCACCACAAAGAATATTGTAAGAAATGATTTTGAATGGAGCAGTGATTTTAATTTCTTTGTAAACAAGGGAAACGTTCTTGACATAGTTGGACAAACTATGTACACCGGTCAGGTATCCCCTTCAAATAATTATTATACTGCAATAGTGAAAGCAGGCTTACCATTAGGTTCTTTTTATGGTAAATATTCTCAAGGTGTAGATCCTGCAACAGGTATGATCAAATATTTGCAAGCTAAAGCAGGCGGGGATAGTCTTGGTGTAATTGGAAATGCCAATCCAACATTTTCTTATGGGTTTACCAATACTTTCAGATATAAGAATTTTAGTTTAGGTGTTTTTCTACAGGGTGTTCAGGGAAATCAGATCATGAATGCAACCAGAATGCTTTCGGAAGCAATGAGCATTGGTGAAAATCAATCTGCATCTGTATTAAACAGGTGGCAAAAACCCGGAGATATTACCAGTATACCTAAATCAACGTTAAATGATCCATCAAATATTTATCCGTCAACAAGGTTTTTGGAAAATGGATCTTATTTAAGGGTTAAGTCTGTTACTTTATCTTATAATATTCCGCAATCTGCGATCAGTAAATTAAAGATCAGCAGGTGTTCTGTTTATGTTACTGCAGAGAATCTGTTGACATTTACAAAGTATTCTGGTTTCGATCCGGAAGTAAGTGCATTTAGTAATGCAAGTCCTAATCAGACCAACTCAAATACAGATAAGAATACAGCACCTGGTGTTGATTATGGAACCTATCCGCAATCCCGTGATATTATTGTTGGATTGAAACTTACATTCTAAAATATAAAAATCAGGAAAATGAAAAAGAAATTAATATATACATATTGCTTCTTGGTATTTATATCAATAGCAACCGTATCATGCAATAAATTTTTGACCGATACGCCACAATCAACTTTAACCACCGGCAATGCTTATAATACTGCTGCCGATATTGAAAATAATCTGGTGGGCTGTTATAATATTTTATATACCGATTATTATCAATGGCAAAATGTTTTAATGAGCGACATGATCGCGGGTGATTCCTATTTGGGAGGTGGCGGTGATGCAGGATTTGTTAACCTCAGAACTTTTAATGAAGATCCAAGCAATGGCAACATGGAAATGACATGGAGCCAATTGTATCAGGGGATCGCTCGTTGTAATTTGTTATTAAACAATATTACGGCAGTGACAGATCCTTCGTTAACATCAACCCGTCGTGCTCAAATAATTGGAGAAGCCAGTTTTTTAAGAGCGTTGCATTATTTTAATTTAGTAAAAACCTGGGGTGGTGTGCCGATTGAATTATTATCAAATTCTGTTGACCCTACAGTTACAAGAAAACCAAGGTCAACCGAATTAGAAGTTTATACGCAGATAGTAACTGATTTACAAACTGCCGTTACTAACTTACCCGATACTTACAGTACTACCGCAATAACTACAACCAGGGCAACCAAAGGAGCTGCAAATGCTTTGCTGGCAAAGGTTTGGGCGCAGAGAAGTGATAGAGATTACAACAAAGTGCTTACATATTGCAATGCAGTTATTAATAGCCCTGCGGGATATTCTTTAGTACCTAACTATGCAAATTTGTTTGATGGATCAAACTACTTTAATTCAGAAGCTATCTTTTTAAATAATTTTATTGCAGGCGGGCCTGATGCTAATTGGGGTGTAGAATTATTTTTAGCTCCCGAAGATGGTTGGCAAAAATATTGTGTTCCTTCGCACGACTTGGTGAATGCCTATACTGCTGCCGGAGATAATATTCGTGAAAATGCTACGATCGTATTTTGGAATGTAGATGGCAATGGTAATCCTATTGCATGGCCCGATCAAAACTGGAATCCTTGTCAGGATCCTACAGTTTCAATTCCATTTAATTACAAACAAAAACATCCGAATGGCTGGTCAAGTGGGGATGATTATTATATTTTGCGATTAGCAGACATTATTTTATTAAGAGCCGAAGCCGAAAATGCATTAGGCCAAACTGCTGCTGCAGCGACTGATGTAAATACTGTCAGGGCAAGAGTACAACTTGCACCAATAGCATCAAATCTTTCACAATCTGCCATGTTAACAACGATCTTAAATGAAAGAAGACTGGAGCTGGCATTTGAAGCACAACGTTGGGATGATCTGAGAAGAACAGGTCAGGCAATTCCATTCATAAAAGGATTAAAAGAGTACACTTATACTTGTAATAATGGAGTGCCAAGCGCACCAACTCTAATGAATTTTCCGGTAGATCAGAATCATTTGTTACTGCCAATCCCTTTACAGGAAATTCAAAATGATCCGAGTCTGACACAAAACCCGGGGTATTAAAAATGTTTTTATCATCCAATATCCTTTGATTAAAAAATGTATGAAATTCTGAAAATTGTTTTGCTGTCGATCGTTTTTGCATCATGTGCAAAAAACAATTCAGAAAATAATAATAGTGTTATTACCCCCCAACCCGAAAGCCAACCTGTCTTAACCGGCAGGTTGGTTTTTCATTCTTATTCCTGTTACGGATGTAACGATTCTAAACTTTTCATTTATAATTTTTCAACAAATATCCTTACGCGTTTAGATGCCAATTGGGGAATGAATAATTGCATGAATGCACAATTTTCTCCTGATGGTAAAAAAATTGTTTTCATGGGTACAGGCACAGGAACTACTAACTGGGATATTTTTTTATGGACGATAAATTCTACCTCACTTCCGGCAAATCTTACGGCAGCCTTGGGTTCATCATCGCGTGATGAAGATCCAAAGTTTTCTAATGATGGAAATAAAATTGTGTTTAAACATAATGGCCATTTATCCGAAATGGATCTGAACGGAAATATTATCAGAACAGTTACTACTGGCACCGGCGAAGAATCGATGCCATTTTACAGTTACAACGATTCTTTGATCTTATATGCCGAAGGTGCAGGTGCATCATCAGATATTTATATGATCAAAACTGATGGTACAAATATTAAAACCGGAGCAGCATTGCCAAACATTCAGGAATATTATCCAATCGCAAAGGACAGTATTTCGTTTTTTTATACCGGCTGGGTTAGTTCCAACAATTCAAACGATCAAATATTCCGCGGATATTATAACACCAACAAAGCTTCAGATTATTTGACGTTTAATCAACTCAACGCAAATTATTCTGATCCTTATCCCTGCGGCACCGGATTTGTTTTTTTATCGTCAACCCGTTATGGTTCTGTCGGTGGTTATGATTTATATATCGCAGATATAAACACAGGTAATATCTGGAGCTTATCTAATTACAACACAGCAATTAATTCTGTTAATGATGAGTTGGGATCTTGTTATACACCCACTCAATAAATAATTTTTGCATCCTAAAACGGGTTCAAAAAATTAATTCATGTATTTAATTTTTAACTATGATCATCCATAAATATTTATTGGCAATAACATTTTTGATCAATTCAATATCTGTTGTGTATTGCCAACCCGATAATGGGGTTAATATTATTCCGCAACCGGTTTCCGTAAAACTTAAGAGCGGAAAATTTCAATTTTCAAACAATACTACATTTATCTTTTCTTCAGACATTGATATACATACTTCAAAATTAATTTCTGAAATAATTAAAAATGAGATTCCCAAGAATCAACACTCAACAAATAAAACATCATCAATAACGTTTTCACTTAATAAAAAATTTAATGAGCAATTAGGAAATGAAGGTTATACTTTAAACATTGATCCTCAAAAAGTCAGTATCACTGCCAATAAATCCAACGGATTGTTTTATGCGATGCAATCTTTGTTGCAGTTGATTTCGAATGAAGAATACAAAACATCAATTATAAATGAGCTTATCAATATTCCATGCGTTTCAATTGTTGATTATCCTCGTTTTAAGTGGCGTGGATTCATGTTGGATGTAAGTCGTCACTTTTTTTCTGTTTCCTTAATTAAGTCAATGATCGATGAAATGTCGCGTTATAAGATCAATACTTTTCATTGGCATTTAACCGACGATCAGGGTTGGAGAATTGAAATAAAAAGTTTACCGCAACTAACAAAAGTTGGTGCATGGCGTGTGCAACGTACAGGCGGAGAATTTATGAACTTACAAAAACCACAACCCGGAGAAGAAGCAACTTATGGAGGATTTTATACGCAGGATGAAATAAAGGATGTGATCGCTTATGCAAAAAACAAATTTATTACCATTATTCCTGAAATTGATATTCCCGCACACAGCCTTGCATTGATTGCATCTTATCCAAATATTTCGTGCAAACAAAAACCTCAATATGTTAGCCCGGGCAGCCCGTTAACTGTTGAAGAAGATAATGTATTGTGTGTAGCCAACGATTCAACTTATATCATCATCGATAAAATTTTATCGGAAGTTGCAAAATTATTCCCTGCCGAATATATTCATATCGGTGGTGATGAGGCCGATAAAATATTTTGGGACAGTTGTTCAAAATGTCAGCATTTAATGCAGGAAAATCATTTAAAAAATACAGAAGAACTACAAAGTTTTTTTATAAAAAAAGTTTCTGCTATTGTTGCGTCAAAAGGCAAAAAAGTAATTGGTTGGGAAGAGATCATGCAGGGTGGATTAGCCCCCAATGCCGTGATAGCAAGCTGGACAAGCGTTGATGCCGGTATTA
This sequence comes from Bacteroidota bacterium, assembly GCA_028877045.1. Classification (GTDB taxonomy): domain Bacteria; phylum Bacteroidota; class Bacteroidia; order Chitinophagales; family Chitinophagaceae; genus CAIQDX01. The sequence goes on from JAGWPQ010000357.1 coordinate 14,413, forward strand.
AAGCAGCTAAATTAAAACACGAAGTGATCATGACACCTTGGGATCATGGTATGTACATGGATAATAGTAAGATTGAACGTTCATATAGTTTTAATCCGGTTCCGGATAGCACTGATGCAAAATATATTTTAGGTGGTGAAGCTTGTTTGTGGACTGAAGAAACACCAAATGATCGTGAAGTACAAAGAATGTTTTTCCCAAGAGCGCTGGCGTTGTCAGAAATTTTTTGGACACCATTTAATAAAAAAAACTATGATGATTTTTTAAGGCGCATGCAACAACGGTTGCCTTATTTCGATGCAAAAAAAATAAAATATTCAACAATGGTATTCGAACCTATCATCAGTTTTATTCATCATGGAGTTGACAGCAATAAAATAAAAATTGAAACTGAAATTAAGAGTTTGGATATTTATTATTCCTTCGATAATACTGATCCCGATGAATTTTATCCAAAATATGACGGACATTTATTGACTATTCCAAAAGGCGCAACAATCATTAAAGCAATATCCTATCAAAATGGCAAACTTGTTGGAAAAATGGTGGTGAAAGATTTAATAAAGATCGCTAAGGAAGAAAAGAATTAAGATGAAAAAGTTATTTGCTTTTATAATTACTGTTATTTTATCGATGCATCTTTTTGCAAATGTATCATTACCAAAAATCTTTGGTAACGATATGGTATTGCAGCGCAATAAGCCTATTAAAATTTGGGGAATGGCTTCCGCAAACGAAAAAATTTCTGTTCAATTCAACAAGCAAATAAAAAATACACATGCAGATAAATTGGGTAATTGGTTTTTGTTTTTGGATACAGAAAATGCCGGCGGTCCGTTTCAATTAATTGTGACCGGAGAAAATAAAATTACGCTTAATAATATTTTAGTTGGTGAAGTTTGGATCTGCTCAGGTCAATCCAATATGGAATTGCAGCTTGCAGGATGGACCAAAGTTGATAATTCGGATGAAGAAATAAATGCTGCAAACTATCCGCAAATACGCCAGTTCGAAGTTCCAAAAACGATCAGCACAACTTTAAAAAATGAGTTGAGTGATGGCGCATGGAAAATTTGCGATCCCGCAACAGCAGGCAATTTCTCGGCGGTTGCATATTTTTTTGCAAGAGAATTATACAAACAACTAAAAGTCCCGATCGGAATTATAAACAGCACCATGGGCGGAACGCAAATAGAATCATGGATCAGTAAATCTGCTTTTGAAAAAAATAATGAGTTTAAAAAAATAGCCGATTCGGTAAATAAGTTTTCGATTCTTGAAATAAAAAAAATGCGCAGCGAATCGGTGATGAAAAAAGTAGCTGCCATTCGCGGTGCATCGTTTACAGTTTCGGAAATAAACGACTGGAAAAATTTTGATTACGACGACAGCAAATGGTTAACCATGCAAGAACCCTCGGAGTGGGGCGAAGAAGGCTTTCGTTATTTTGGCGGTATTGCCTGGATCCGGAAAACAATTAATATTGATGAAGCAGATACCGGAAAAATTGCAACACTTGAATTATCAAAGATTGCCGATGGCGATGAAACTTTTGTGAACGGAATAAAAGTTGGCAACAATCATAACTGGAATGATTTCAGAAAATACAGTATTCCTGCCGGCATTTTAAAAGCAGGGAAAAATGTTATTGCAATACGAATTTTTGATGATGGCGGCAGCACCGGTTTGTATGGTGATGAAGATGATCTGAAATTAACTATTGGCAATAAAATTATTTCTTTGGCCGGCAATTGGTTGTTGAATATTGAATCAGTTTCAAAATCAGATTCCGCTGTTCATAAAAATGATCTTCCAGGTTTGTTATTTAATGCCATGATTAATCCATTAATTAATTACAGCATTCGCGGCGTAATCTGGTACCAGGGCGAAACAAACGAGAGCAGGGCGTATCAATATCGAAAAACGCTTCCATTGCTCATCAACGATTGGCGGCAACATTTCGATCAACAAAATTTTCCTTTTTTATTTGTGCAGTTGCCGGGTTATTGTGCCAATCATGGCAACAGCAATAAAGGAAGCTGGTGGGCCGAATTAAGAGAATCGCAAACAAAAAATTTGGCATTGCCCAACACAGGCATGGCTGTTACCATCGACGTTGGCGAAACAAAAAACATGCATCCTTCCAATAAACAGGATATTGGCAAAAGGCTTGCTGCCGTTGCATTGCACGATGTTTATAAAACAGAAGGCGAATATACCGGCCCGCAATTTCAATCGATGAAAATTGAAAGCAATAAAATAATTCTTTCATTCAATCATCATCAAAACGGTTGGTTGGTGAAAGATAAATTTGCACGAATCAAGGGTTTCGAAATTGCAGGAAGCGATCAGAATTTTTATTTTGCAAATGCAACCATTGATGGCGATAAAATTAATGTACAAAACGAAAAAGTTGTACAACCTGTTGCGGTGCGTTATGCATGGGTCGACGATACATCTGAAGCAAATTTGTTTAATAAACAAATGTTTCCGGTAGCGCCATTCAGAACCGATAATTGGAAAGGAATTACCGATGAAAAAAAATATTCCTTGATCGAGTAAAATTCTTTTTTGTAACCGGCGACGGAAGCCGCCATGAAAAACAACAGATCGTAAACAAATATATATTTTGCAGAATCACTTTTTACAACCCCGTTTAAGTAATTTTGATACTCTTTAATTGTACACCTAACTTTTGATTATGAAAAAATTATTTCCCATTTTTTTACTTGCAAGTTTTGCTTTTCATCAGCCCATTAAAAATGATGGAGGCAATAAAAAAAATACTGCTGAAAAAACAGTTACAGTTTATACAACTGCCGACAACACTGCGTTTCGTTTAAGTAATACCGAAACTTTACAGTTTAAAGATTTTGGTCAGCCTAAAGAAACACAGCCTTGTATTTTTGTTGATCCTACAAAAAAGTTTCAAACGTTTATTGGTATTGGCGG
>JAGWPQ010000006.1 GCA_028877045.1 Bacteroidota bacterium
GATCGACTGGCGAAGAGAATCAACACGTGATGTTTGTCCGCAACCTTTTCCAACCAATTGTTTATTCTTGATCAAAGCAATGGCATTACTTTTTAAATGCTTGCAAACAAGGTTGGCAAAAATTAAATTTTCTTTTTCGGATGCAGTTGTTTCTCTGCCGCCCACTTCTTTCCAATCGTTGTAATTGCCTTTATCAAAATCCTGAACCAATGTACCGTTTAATAAAGATTTTCTTTGCGACGTGAATCGTAAATCGTTAGTCGCAAGTTGAAGAAGGATTCTATTTTTCTTTGATTTTAAAATTTGTAATGCATCTTCATCAAATGAAGGAGCAATTAAAACTTCGAAGAAAATTTCGTTGATGGCATTGGCTGTTGCCAGGTCAATGGCTGCGTTGCAAACCAAAACACCGCCAAAAGCACTTTCGGGATCTCCGGCCAAAGCCGCATCCCAACTGTCTTTCACGGTTGTTCTTACTGCAATACCGCAAACATTGGTATGCTTGATGATGGCAAATATTTTTTCCTGCGAATCGTTGAACTCGGTAATTAATTGAACGGCTGCATCAACATCAACTAAATTATTATACGAAAGTTCTTTGCCGTTCAGTTGATTGAATAATTCTTTCAAATCACCATAAAACGCTGCTGACTGATGTGGGTTTTCGCCGTAACGCAATACTTGTTTTATGGATGATGTTTGCGTGGTTGTATTTTCGGGATTAAAATAATTATTGATGGCAATATCATAATTCATCACCACCTGAAATGCTTTTGCAGCATACGCTTTGCGTTGTTCTAAAGTGGTTTCGCCATGTTGTTCGTTCAATAAATTTTCTAAAGAAGCGTAATCATCTTTTGCTGCGATCACTACCACATCTTTAAAATTCTTGGCAGCAGCACGGATCATCGATGGTCCGCCGATATCGATCTTCTCAATAATTAATTTTTCTTCCGAAGTATTTTTTAACGTTTCTTCGAAAGGGTAGAGGTCAACAATTACCAAATCGATCTCGGGAATTGAATATTGTTTCATCTCAACCAGATCCTGCGGTTCGTATCTTCTTCCCAGGATTCCGCCAAATACAACAGGATGCAATGTTTTAACTCTGCCTCCCAAAATAGAAGGATAAGTTGTTAAGCTTTCAACGGCAATGCAGGGAATGCCGGCTTCTTCCAAAAACTTTTGGGTGCCACCTGTTGAATAAATCGTTATTCCTAAGTCGTGTAATTTTTTTGCAATAGGTTCTAATCCGTCCTTATAAAAAACGGAAATCAATGCTGACTGAATTTTTTTTGACATGATTGTTTGTTGATGGTTCATGGGTGATAGTTCATGGAAGAAAAGCCACCGGTTTTACAATGAACCATGAGCCATGAACCATGAACTGAATTAAAGCTCCATTACAAAAGCACCTTGCTCGGGTATGGAATGATGCCGCAAATGTAAGTTTTCGCAATCTTTTTTCCATTGCTTGATTTTCCACAGCGGATTACTTGCGTCAAAAATATATTGGTTACAATCAAAAGCCTGCGCCAGTTGAGTGATGGTTAGTTTTGGATTTTTTGAGAGGATAATGGCATCCAGCTTTATTTTTTTATCAATAGCAGAAGTATTGACGGCATCATCAATCAATATAATTTTTTTATTTGATGAACTGATTAAGCCGTTTGAATAATTAATAGTTATTAATTGATCGGTGGCTGTGATGCGGTTTAAAATGCGGGAAGGCTTTAAGTGAAAGTTCTGCAGAAATTCATCCTGCAATAAAATACTGTCGCCAACAAATTGATAATTTCTGCCGACAATCAGATCCATCGCCTGATGTTGCGGCACATTGTACATGATTAATTTTTGTTGCTGATTGTGCCGGATGAGATCAAAGCTTCTTATCATAAAAAACAACAGCAAGCAACTTAATGCAAAAATCATTGGCTTTGTTCGCTTGTGCATTAACCAATTTGCAAGACCAATAATCAGCAGATACAATAAAATGGCTTGAATAATATTTATTTGAATGGATTGCCAGGTTGAAAACGGGATGCTGTTGATATGCAGAATAAAATTGTTCATCCAGTTAATTAATATTTCTGTTGCATTACCAACAAAATTTGCAATCATTGAAAGTGGCGAAGCAATTAATAATAACAGCTCGATGAACAAGATCAATCCCGATAAAGGAACTGCGATTAAATTGGTAAATAAAAATAATCCGGGAAATTGATGGAAATAAAACAGGATCAATGGCAGTGTAAGGATTTGAGCTGATAAGGTAACTGAGCTCAGTTCCCAAACATATTTCAGCATCTTATTTTTAAAATAGATCCGGTTGTTGATGTGTTTCGAAAAAATAACAATGCTTAATACAGCGGCATAACTTAATTGAAAGCCAACATCCCACAAACTAAACGGATTGAATAATAAAATGGTAAATGCTGATGCCGCAAGATTATTATAGATATTGATTTGTTTACTGAAACTTTCGCCAATCACAATAAAAGAAAACATCACGGCACTTCGCAAAATGGATGGCACTGCACCCGCAACGAAAGTAAATCCCCAGATAATAAGTAAAACAAAAATTGGTTTTATCCATCGTATAAACCTGAATCGGTTAAATGGTCTGAACAAAAAAATAAGCAATCCATAGATCATGGCAATGTGCAAACCACTGATGGCGATTATGTGAACCACGCCTGTATTGCTGTACGCCTGCACCAGATCTTTTCCCAGATCGTCGCGATAACCGATCAGTAAAGCTTCTGCAATGCTTACTGCATCGGGATTTGAAATGTATTGCCTCAGCACTGCAAGCACTTTTGTTCTTGTTGCCTGCAGCCAGTCATCGAAGAAAGATTTATTTTCGGACGAAAGGACCTGATAGTCGCCATCATTTAAAAATACCTGGTAATAAATATCCTGAAAGGCACAGAACCGTTTATAATTAAATGCGCCTGGATTTCCTGAATTGATAATAGGCTGCAAAGGTTTGTAAATAATAATTCTTGATCCGTAATGCAGCAATGGTTTTGAGTCATCCTTTTTAAAATACAATAAGATATTTCCTTTGACGGGATTGATTTGATTGGATATAACAGATTCTGCTTTAGCCAATGCCTTGAATGATCTTGTTTTCTCGACCAAAGATTCCTCGAGGGTTGCAATAACAAAAGCATCGTTTGTATAGTTTTTTGCGATACTGTTTTTTTTGTGATCTGTATTCTTAATATAACTTAAAGTACTGCCCGTGGTTATAAATATCAAACTGATGCAGACACCTGTCAGCCAGGCAAGTTTAAATTTTGAAGAAGCGTTTAAAAGATTAACAGTAAGAAAAACAATGATGGCAACTGAAAAAACAGCAAGAATAATGATCAAATTAATATTGAAATAGTATTGTAATAAGATGCCTGCGATTAAAGGCAACAATAAACGCAGCATCGGAACCGTTTTCCAAATTGGGTTATTGAATCTGTTCATACAAACAACAGGTTGTAAACTATTTCAGAACTGAATTTGTTAAATTTAATGAGAGGACAGCACAACAAATTAAAAAATATTTACAATACTTATTAAAAAGAGAGAAAAATTCTCAAAGAAAATGGTCAGTTATGTAGGACCTCTTTAAACGAAAATTTCCTCATCAGTTTAGGGGAAACTTTTGAGGAAATTGGAGGTTTTTTAGAACAGGATATTGGATTTCAAAAACGGAAAAATTATTAACCTCTCGCTAATATCATAACTTGTATCCAAATAACTAAGTATTGCCCCAATAAATATTCACGGTATTTTTCTACCGTTAAAAGACGGTAAACAAGCACCGTTGTTTCACGGTATTTGGTTCGTTTTATTGACGGTTTATTTATGGTTTAATTACGGTTTTTTTAACGTGTTTTTACACCGAATTAAGGGATTTTTAATCAGTTATGAATTGGGGTAATTCATAATTGATTGAGGATCATCATTTTTTTCAAAAATCAAATCTTGTTCGAAAATAATTTTACGGTGTAATTAAAAATTATCCATTTAAAAAACCATTAACCATGCAAACAATTGAAACAAAATCCTTAAAGGTTGGTAAATATGTAAATACCGCTCATGTTGATACTGTAATCAGAAATTACAAACAAGAAAGATGGGTACAAAATAGTGAAAGAATAGGTAAAGAGGATTCTTTAAGTGCATGGTGGAGCGTTGAAGAATTGGAAGGTTTTATTGAACATGCCAAAACCCACGGCGCTGATGGTGTTAAATTTTATTTTGCTGCTTACGATAAAGAAAGTGCACCAATGCCTGAATATGAAGACAGACAAACTTTAGTGATGGTTGCTACCAAACAAAAAGAAAATGCC
>JAGWPQ010000358.1 GCA_028877045.1 Bacteroidota bacterium
AGCCTCCCACAATAATACCTGTTATAAATCTTTCAAAAACAACATTACCGTTTTACCCAATTGTTACATCGCAGTGCCATCAGCGTTTACACCAAATGGTGATGGACTGAACGATTATCTCTATCCGTTAAATGCGTACAAAGCCGATCATCTTATTTTCAGAGTGTTTAATCGCTTCGGGCAAATCGTTTTTGAAACAAGAGACTGGACAGTTAAGTGGGACGGCACCTATAAAAGTTTGCAGCAACCTTCGGGCACTTATGTTTGGACTTTGGATTATACCGACATGGACACAGGCAAAAAAGTTTCAAAAAAGGGTACAACTGTTTTAATCAGATAAATCTCATCCTTTTCTTCGTGATCCCTTCGTATCTCCTTATTATATTATAGCTGTTTTCTTCGAAGGTTTACGAACAACACTCGAAGAAACTTGCAGAAAAATACGAGTAAGGTAATAGTAAGATAATACCAATCCGTCGCTGCATCATTTATTGTGTTTTGCTAACAATCATTCAACCTGATAATTTTGAATGAAATTGATGGCTGCGATCATATCATCATGCAACACTCTGTCCACTTCATTAAACGAAACAACTTTTCTGAAATCGGTATATAACTTTTCGAGTATTAGTGAAGTTTTTGCCGGTCTTCTGAAATCCAATGCCTGTGCGGCCGACAGCAATTCTATCGCCAATACTTTCTCCACATTATTTACAATGCGCAATAATTTTGTTGCAGCATTGGCGCCCATACTTACATGATCTTCCTGATTGTTGGAAGATGAAATACTGTCAACACTTGCCGGTGTACACAATTGTTTATTCTCGCTGACAATGCCTGCAGCAGTATATTGAGGGATCATGAACCCACTGTTCAATCCCGGTTCTTTCACAAGGAATAAGGGAAGATTTCTTTGTCCGCTGATGAGTTGGTAAATCCTTCTTTCGCTGATATTTGCCAATTCACTCATCGCAATACCTAAAAAATCTAAAGTGAGGGCCAAAGGTTGTCCGTGAAAATTACCGCCACTCACGATGATATCTTCATCCGGAAAAATGTTTGGATTATCTGTTACCGAATTAATTTCCTGCACAAAGACCTGCAGCACATAATTAAAAGTATCTTTTGTAGAACCATGAACCTGAGGTACACAACGAAATGAATAAGGATCCTGAACCTGTTGCTTTTTTCGGGAAATAATTTCACTCCCTTTTAAATAGTTGGTGATCGTTGATGCCGTTTCAACTTGTCCCTTATGCGGCCGAACTTTATGAATTAATTCATTTAATGCTTCACTCGTACAATCGAACGCATCATAAGATAATGCAGTGATCAGATCTGCCATTTGCAATAAATGCTCAGACTTTTTTAAACAATAAATTCCATACGCACTCATGAACTGTGTACCGTTGATCAATGCCAAACCTTCTTTACTTTGTAATTTGATCGGGTTCCAGTTTAACTGCTGCAATGCTTTACTGGCAGGCATTTTCATACCTTTAAAGTATACTTCACCTAATCCTATTAAGGGTAAACTTAAATGACTTAATGGCGACAAATCACCCGATGCACCCAAAGAACCTTGTGTAAAAATTACTGGCAATACATCATTATTAAACATATCCAATAACCGTTGTACCGTTTCAACCTGCACACCGCTATTGCCATAACTAAGTGATTTTATTTTCAGCAACAACATCAATTTTACAATATCATGCGGCACTTCTTCTCCCAGCCCACAGGCATGCGATTGCAATAAATTATATTGTAATTGTTCTATCTGATCCTTATCGATCCTGACATTTTGTAAAAAACCAAATCCGGTATTCACTCCATACATCAAAGCATCGCTGCTTTCTAATTTTTTATTTAAATATTGACGGCATTTATCAATTTGAGCTATTACTACATCGCTGATGGTTAATTGCTGATTTGAATACAGAAGTTCTTTTATTTGCCGGAAATGGAGCCATTGATCATCAATCGTTAAATTATTTTTCATGAGAACTATTCATTTAATGAAGCAAAGTAAAATGAATTAAGATGAAATTTTACAGGAAGATTTACCAATAAAATGAAAAGGATTTGAGCCGGGTTTGTTTGGCTGATGATTTTTCGTTTATTTTGCGCCTCTGAAATGGTTCGGTAGCTCAGTTGGATAGAGCAACTGCCTTCTAAGCAGTAGGTCATTGGTTCGAATCCAATCCGGATCACAATAGCTTTTATAAAGTCGTTTAACGAAAGTGTTAAGCGACTTTTATTTTTTAGGCTCTTAAAATAATCAACACACCAAAAATATCTTGGAATACTATAATGGAAAAAGGTCGCTGTTGCGACCTTTTAAGTTCTAAATCCCCCCAGATATAGAACCATCATATATTTGTTACAATGCGTTAATCGGTATTAATAATCTTTTAATTAAAAGTATAAATCTGACTACAATTTATACGCATAAATCTAAACGATATTTATCTATTTTGTAAAACCTGCTTTTCACTTTGTGAAACCAAGCTTTAATTTTACCATTGAAATTGCAAAGAGCATATTTTCTGACTATTTTTATCCAATGAGGAGCTTTTATTTTATTGCATTTTTTTTATTCTTTGCTTTTACTGCTTCTGCGCAGGATTTTAAAGCTCTGCAAGTAAAAGGATTACCGACCGAAGAGATATATGATCTTTTATCCGACAGCAAAGGATTTCTATGGATCGCTAATTCCTTAGGATTGAACAGATACGATGGCATTTCGTTTACAAGTTTTCATAACTCAGAAGAGAATGGATTTGGTGTTACAGACCTATTGGAAGATAAACAAGGAAGAATTTGGTGCCATAATTTCAATGGTCAAATATTTTATATTGAAAATGAGAAAATGTATCTGCTACATGAATTCAAATATTCAGAAGAATCATTTTTTCCGCGGCTCGCCATATTGGGAAACGAATTAATAGCCAGTTCAGAAAAAGGCCTGTTCATTTGCAATACTACCAACCTGCAATGCAAATATTTATTTTATAATAAAAGCAAAAAAATAAGTTCGTTAGCAACAGTCGGAAATACAGTTTATGTTTATGACGGAGAAAATTGGATAAGTTACAGACCGGACAGAGGAATTCGGGAAATGTCTTTTATCAACAAAACAAATGAGCTTTTTACAAATGCTGATCCTGCACTACAACCAATAGTAACTTCTGACACTATTTATTCTAAAGATTTCAAAAGCTTAATTTTTAAATTCGTTATCAGGAATAATACAATTATATTAACTAAAGTCGAATATGAAAAAAGCTTTGTAAATAACATCATAGCAGACAATAAAACTGTTTGGATAAATACAAAAAAAGAAAGCTACTCTGTAGATAATAAACAAAGAATTGAAAATTTTAATTTAACACATATTGTTACAGACCGTGAAGGGAATACATGGTATAGCAGTTTGGAAAAAGGATTATGGGTACAACCCAAAATTAAGTTATGGCAAGAATCAACTTTAAATGATTTGAACAATACCGATTTTGTAAGATGTTCGCAGAAACAAAATAATATAATTTTATATGGCACCCAAAACGGCAATATAGTTGTAAAAGATATTGCCAAAGAAAAAATAATCAGCAAGTTTAAATTGCCCACAACTGCCGGACCGGTAGAAAATATTTTTACCCTTTCAGATGACGAATTTTTAATTGCACCGTCCATTGGCATTTATCTGATAAATACCAAATGGCATAAAATTTATGAGTTATCAAATCAGGGAACGATAAAAGGTATTGCACAAGCCGGGAATGAAATATTTATGGCATATTCCAGATCATTATCAATAATCAATAGGCCACCAGAGGCCACCCCTGAAAAAGAGAATTATGAAAAT
>JAGWPQ010000359.1 GCA_028877045.1 Bacteroidota bacterium
GAAATCACACCCGATAAATTGATCGTGATCGGAACTGTTGCTAAAAAATATAACCTCTACACAAAAATTACCGGCGGCCAGCGTATCGACATGTTTGGTGCCCACGTTACAGATCTTCCTAAAATTTGGGAACAATTAATTGCAGCGGGTTTCGAAAGTGGCCATGCATATGGCAAATCACTTCGAACAGTTAAAAGCTGTGTGGGCAGTACCTGGTGCCGCTTTGGTTTGCACGATAGTGTAAGTTTTGCTATTGAAATTGAAGAACGTTATCGCGGGCTTCGCTCTCCTCATAAATTAAAAGGTGGTGTTTCCGGTTGTATCCGCGAATGTGCCGAAGCACAAAGCAAAGACTTTGGAATCATCGCTACCGAAAAAGGCTGGAACTTATTTGTATGCGGCAACGGCGGCAGCAAACCTCAGCACGCACAATTGTTAGCAACAGATTTAGACAACGAAACATGTATTAAATACCTCGACCGGTTTTTAATGTTTTACATAAAAACTGCCGACCCGTTAACACGTACTGCTACATGGTTAAATAAAATGGAAGGCGGAATTGATTACCTGCGCAATGTGGTTACAAATGACAGCTTAAATATAGCAGCAGAACTGGAAACAGAAATGCAGGGATTGGTTGATAGTTATAAATGCGAATGGAAAGAAGCGATTGAAAATCCTGAGATACGAAAACGGTTCAATCATTTTGTAAATGCGCCCGAAGAAAAAGATCCAACCATGCAGTTTGTTCCTATGCGTGATCAGAAAAAAGTAGCCGACTGGAAGTGAACACAAAAAATAATGTAGCCGGCTTTCAGTTATTAATTGATCACCGGTTGCGTCGCACACTTGTACGTTCTAATCCTTTCTCAGCAAGTATTTCAATCAATAAAAAATATTTATCATCTAAAAACATAAACAAATGAACACAACAGTAGCACATAAAATAAGTTGGTTTTTGGCATGCAAAATCGAAGATGTCCCGGAGAATGAAGGTGTGTGTGTAAAGTATCACGATCAACAAATTGCATTGTTTCATTTTACACGGAGAAACGAGTGGTATGCTACACAAAACGAATGCCCGCATCGTATGCAAATGGCTTTAAGCCGTGGCATCATTGGTTCTCAGAACAGCGAACCAAAAGTTGCATGCCCTTTTCATAAAAAAACATTTTCACTGCAAAGTGGTGTTTGTTTAAATGATGAAACATGCGGCTCAATTAAAACTTATCCCGTAAAAGTTGAAGACGGACTTGTGTTTATCGGTGTAGCATCTATTGACTGATAAAACAATTTAAAAATATTATGCTGTATGAATTGTAAACAACAATTTTTAACTGTCAAACAACCGCGTATGATAAAATAAAAAAACTAAAAGGTAAAAATCCAAAAATAATGATATGCCTAGATTGTGGTGAAATAATAAATAAAATCACAGGGTGTAAGTGTGGTACTAAGGAAAAGGTTATGAATTTCTTGCTTAAACCCTTTTTCAAATATACGTAATTTGGAAGTCCTATCCCAC
>JAGWPQ010000360.1 GCA_028877045.1 Bacteroidota bacterium
AATACAAGGTCTAGATCATTAATCTGGAGGCTCTCAAAGTTCACCCCACTTCTTTCCACAAAAATATTCATCTCACTTTTTACTGCTATTCAATTATCAAAGAACTATTTTAATCTAAAGGAGGCACTCGAAGGGTGAATTATAGGATTAAGATTTCGTCCATCATGCTTCACTTCGACAAGCTCAGTACAGGCTTGGCCTCAGCATGACAAAAACTTATGTCGTATAAATATCGTGCTGTCACGAATGATAATTCTTAACTTAATGACACTGAGCAACAGGCGTATAGTTATTCACATAGAACAGGCTAAGTTATCATTTGATTATTAGTTATCTACATTAACCGTCAATTACAGGCTTATTGCATAAAATTGTTTTTATTCGATTTCTATTTTTAAAATCATGCTATTTTAATGAAAGCAGATAATTATATACCACCTCTTACAGGCATCAGGGCCATCGCTGCTTTTATGGTTTTCTTTCATCATGCAAACCAATCCGATTTTGCATATCCCTTATTCAGGATATTGAATGAGTTTCATACAGGTGTTACCGTGTTTTTTGTGCTGAGCGGATTCTTGATCGGCCTGCGTTATTACGATACCTGCGAAATTTCAGGTACCTGGTTCAGAAAATATTTGAAGAACAGGATTGCCCGCATTTATCCGATGTATTTTTTAATTACCATTTCAACTTTTATCGTTGCTTATTATTTGAATGACGATTCTATTTACAACGGCTTTCCTTATTCGTTTGTATTGATCATATTAAATGTATTTTTTCTTCGGGGATTTTTTGATGATCTAAAATTCACAGGACTTGCACAGGGCTGGACCTTAACCGTTGAAGAATGTTTTTATTTTTTAGCGCCCTTATTTTTTGTGCGGATCAAAAAAAACAAAAAAGCTTTATGGCAATTGCCTATATTAATAATTTCGATCGGAACATTGCTGGTACTTATTTTTAGTCATGTAAACTTCTATGGCTTTTACAGCAATTTTACATTCATGTTTTTATACACTTTTACCGGAAGGTGTATAGAATTTTTTATCGGCATTTCGTTGGCATTAATTGTTTTAAAACAAAATGGCAATTCTAAAAAAATAAAATTCCCGTTATTCACTATACTTGGAATTTTTGGAATGATGATCGGCATTGGCCTCATGGCCATTCAGCCGCTGACCGAAAAAATTCATTTTGGTTTACAACAACCCTGGGGGATTTTCGCTAACAATGTTATTTTGCCCTGCGGCATTGCCTCTTTGTTTTATGGCTTAATAAAAGAACCTACATGGTTACGAAATTTTCTGGGAAGTAAACTAATGGTTTTGCTGGGTAAAAGTTCTTATATTTTTTATCTCATCCACATTGGCTTTATTTCAACATTTGTAAGAAATGCAGTTGCCAATAACCTGGAAAAACTTTCCGGTTGGTTCGATGCAAGAAATTATGACTGGCTTTCAGAAAATATCGACAGCAGTGTTGTAAAAATTTTACTGGCATTTGTTTTATTGAATTTGATCTCTGTTGCATTATTCAAATTCATCGAAGAGCCGGTAAATCATTTTATCAGAAGATCTTCTTTTTTAGAAAAGAGACCTAAGCTGAAAAAAGCATAAATAAAATGAATACAGAAGAAATGGCACACAGATGACACCGAAAAAACGGATGATAACGGATTTGATGCCGCAGCGCGGCATTTCTGTATTAATCCCTTAGTGGCCTGCTATATTTTTATCCCAAAAAAACATAACAGGATATACCTAATATCAGATACTTTTTAAATCAAAAAATAAAATAGCAGTGATCATCTGTTTCATCAGCGTATTCTGTGTGCTATCCTTCGCTTCTTATCGGGTACTTACGTTAAATAATTCTGTTTTATTTTTTAGAATTTTTCCTGATAAATATTTTGGTTTGGCTAACTTCATTCAGTTAATCACAACAATCTTTTTCAAATGACCACAACAAAAATTCTTGGTAAAAGAAAACGCATCGCATTAGTTGCACACGATCATAAAAAAGTAGATCTGATGGAATGGGCCGTGTACAATAAAACTGTTTTAGCAAAACACGAATTATGTGCAACAGGTACAACAGGTAAATTAATGGAAGAAGCATTGGATCGTCCGGTAAAAAAATTATTGAGCGGGCCGCTTGGCGGCGATCAGCAAATCGGAAGTATGATCGCACAGGGTGAAATTGATGTGATGATCTTTTTCTGGGATCCGATGGAAGCGCAACCGCACGACAGTGATGTGAAAGCCTTGCTGCGCCTGTGTGTGGCATGGAATATCCCGATGGCCTGCGACAGGGCAACGGCCGATTTTTTAGTAACATCGCCGTTCATGCACGACGAATATGAAACAACCATACCCGATTATACCAAATACCTGTCGCGTAATGTGAAAGAAAATGGCTGATGTTATTTTACGATCATGGAAACCCGATGGTGCAGCTGCATTGGTTGGCATTGCCAATAATAAAAATATTTGGAACAATGTACGCGACCGCTTACCGAGTCCGTACACAATTGATGATGCAAAAGATTGGATCGCTTTTACACTTGCACAAAAGCCAAAAACAAGTTTTGCGGTTGAATATAACGGCGTGCTGGCGGGCAGTGCAGGATGTATATTGAAAGATGATATCAATCGCAGATCGATCGAGATCGGTTATTTTGTTGGCGAAGGCTTTTGGGGCAGAGGTATTGCTACCGAAGCCGTAAGATTAATTACTGAATATGTTGCAAGAGAATTTGATCCCATAAGAATTTATGCTGAAGTGTTTGAGCATAATAAAGCAAGCATGCGTGTGTTGCAAAAAAATGGGTTTTATTTAGAAGCCATTAACCGTAGGGCGGTAATTAAAAATGATGTTGTACTCGACGATTATGTTTGGGCGAAATTATTATAACGTTCATGTAATAAAATTCATAAACTTTCTTTTTATGTTTCTCATGCAGTAACTTTCCTATCATGAGAAAAACATTATTACCACTGTTTGCATTCATTGCATTGTCTTCATTTGCCCAAGACACAATTTCTAAAACAGATCTGATATCGGCATCAAAACTCTTCGATCTTTCTTTCACTCAAAAAGAAATAGATACCATGTACGATGCCGTGAAAGAAAATGTAGATAATTATAAACTCATGCACAAACTTTCGCTGAACAACAGTGTGCCATTGAGTTTGTGGCAAAATCCCGTTTTACCGGGAATGAAATTTTCTGAAAAACAAGAAACAATCAATTGGAATATTCCAAATAATATTTCATTGCCAAAAGATAAAAATGAACTGGCATATTATTCTGTGTTGCAATTGGCATCGCTCATCAAAAACAAAAAAATAAGTTCGGTTGAGTTGACAAGATTTTTTATCGACCGGTTAAAAAAATACGGCGACACATTGCAATGTGTTATTTCTTTAACAGAAGATATTGCCATGCAGCAGGCAAAGCAGGCCGATGAAGAAATCGCAAAAGGAAAATATAGAGGTTTATTGCACGGCATTCCTTACGGATTGAAAGATCTGTTTGCAGTGAAAGGAACAAAAACAACATGGGGCGCTGCGCCATATAAAGATCAGGTGATAGATGAAGATGCATTTGTGTATTTGAAATTAAAAGAAGCAGGCGCCGTACTGATTGCAAAATTTACGATGGGTGCATTGGCCATGGGCGATTATTGGTTTGGTGGGCGTACAAAAAATCCATGGAATTTAAAGAATGGTTCATCGGGTTCTTCGGCAGGTTCTGCATCTGCAACATCTGCAGGATTAGTTCCGTTTGCCATTGGAACAGAAACTTGGGGCAGCATTGTTTCGCCGGCATCAACATGTGGTGTAACCGGCCTCAGGCCTACGTTTGGGAGCATTAGCCGTACCGGCGCCATGGCATTGAGTTATAGTTTGGATAAGGTAGGCCCGCTTTGCAGAAGTGCAGAAGATGCAGCGATCGTGTTTAATTATATTCATGGCACTGATGGCAAAGATCAAAGTGCTGTAAACAAACCTTTCAATTATAAAACTAATATTGATGTAAAAAAATTAAAGATCGCTTATGCAAAAAATTATTTTGATAA
>JAGWPQ010000361.1 GCA_028877045.1 Bacteroidota bacterium
AAACAGGAAAAGTTTTATTACTGCATGAAGATACTTTGATGGGCGGCATTGGCGGAGAGATCAGTGCATGGATAAGTGAACATTGTTTCGAAAAGCTTGATGCACCTGTGTTGCGTTGTGCAAGCTTAGATACGCCCATACCTTTTAATTCGAATCTGGAAAATAATTTTCTTGCCAAAAGCAGATTGGATGAATGTGTGAAAAAATTATTATCGTACTAAAAACTGCTGAATCATTTGTTGCAGTTGAAGAGTGCGACGCAACAAAAGCTTAATTGAAACGCAACAGCTCGTCACAAAAAAAATACAAATAAAATTATTGAGCGTGTTTGATAAAAAGCTTCCGTTATTTTTGATAATATAATTATGATGCAACAGGTGATCGAGGTTAACGGATTAACCAAACATTTTAAAAATATTACCGCAGTAGATGATCTTTCTTTTTCGGTAAGGGAAGGAGATGTGTATGGTTTTCTTGGACAAAATGGTGCTGGAAAAAGTACCACGATCAGAATGTTGCTGACTTTGATTTCTCCCACAGCAGGCAACATAAAATTATTTGGAATGCCTTTGCATTCGCATCGAAAAGAAATTTTGCAACAGATTGGTGCCGTGATTGAAAAGCCGGATGTGTACAAATATTTATCGGCGTATGATAACCTGAAACTCTTTGCCAGACTGAGCGGTGTAAAAGTATCGGAACAAAAATTAATGCAGCAGTTAGAAATAGTTGGACTTGCTGCCAGGGCAAAAGATAAAGTACAAACTTATTCGCAGGGCATGAAACAACGTTTGGGAATTGCCATTGCGCTGGTGCACGATCCATCGTTAATTATTTTGGATGAACCAACCAATGGATTAGATCCGCAGGGCATTGCCGATATCAGAAATTTAATTTTGCATTTGAGTAAAGAACAGAAAAAAACACTCGTGGTCTCATCGCATTTATTGAGTGAGATAGAACAGGTGGCAACGAAAGTTTTAATAATTGATAAGGGTAAAAAGATCATTGAAGGCGAATCGGCGCAATTATTTGATCCTTCACAAACCATTATAGAACTAATAACTGTTGATAATAATTTTTCATTACACCAATTGCAAAAAAGTGGTTGGCAAAAAAATCTTCAGCCACAAAGAGAACATGTTTTGTTGCTGAAGCTGGACAGAAAATTAATTCCGCAACTGCACCGCGACATGGTGAACATGAATATTGAGGTCTTATCCTTTCAGCCAAGACATAGTTTGGAAGATTATTTTTTACAAGTAACATCAGGCAATCAACATGTGGACGCTTTTACAAATTGAATTGTATAAAATTTTTCGCAGGCCAAGAACCTATATCGCGTTCGTGGCCATCACTGCATTAATTACCATTGTGCAACTGGGATTAAAAGTTGATGGTAAAGAGTATGCGGCATTTGTAATGGCCGACCTGAGCAACACTTTACAAATTGACGGGAAAATCATCAACGGTTATTTTGTTTGTTATGTGTTGTTGCAGTTATTATTGGTGCATGTGCCGTTGTTGATTGCATTGATCGCAGCCGATATGGTCAGCGGTGAAGCAAACATGGGAACACTGCGTTTGTTGCTTGCAAAACCCATCAGCCGCACACAATTTATTTTAGCTAAATTTTTTGCATCAACTATTTATACCATTTTATTATTGGTATGGTTGGCAATATTGGCATTGTTTTTAAGCATGTGGATCTTTGGAACCGATGATATGTTTTTATTAAAAAATAATTATGCTGTGCAAATTGAAAGGGTTGATATTTTTTGGCGATATGCCGGTGCATTTTGTTTTGCGGCATTGGCCATGACAACTGTTGCTGCATTGGGTTTCTTCTTATCGCAATTTGCCGAGAACTCAATCGGGCCGATAGTTGCAACGATGAGCGTGATTATTTTTTTTACTATTCTCAGCACCATGAGCATTCCGATTTTTAATTTAATTAAACCCTATTTATTCACCACACACATGGTCGCATGGAAAGAATTTTTTGATGTGAAAGTGAACAGCGATAATGAAACGATCCGGGGAACTATCCAGCGGCCCGACAGGTTAATTAATTCTGCATTGATTCTGTTTGCGCACATTGTTTTCTTTGTTGGTGCATCGCTGTATGTGTTTAAGAAAAAAGATGTGTTGAGTTAATCGTGTAAAAAGTGAAAAGTAAAATGATGAAAGCAAGCAAGATATTTTTATTTCTTTTTTTTATTAGTTGTGTAATAAACGTTCCCGCACAGGACATGTCTGCTCTTGTTCAAAAAGTGAAAGCAAAATTAGATCTTGTGAACGATTATGTTGCCGATGGCAAAATGAAGACCGACGTAGCTTTCATTAAAGCCCCTGTTGGGAAAATAAAAATATTTTTTAAGAAACCCAATCTCTTCAAAATAAAAAGAAATAATGGCATTTCTATTTTACCGAAAGGTGGTGTAAGTGTGAACATGAGTTCGGTTCTTGCTACAAAAGACTATGTTGCCTTGGCAGCAGGCGACGCGATGATAGATGGAATAAAAACTAAAATTGTAAAGCTGTTACCGATGAACGAAAACAGCGAAATCATTTTAACCACTTTGTATATTGATGAAGCAGATCTGCTTATCAAAAAAGCAATAACTACAACTAAAGATAATGGCACTTACGAAATGCAGTTGTACTACGGAAACTACGCTGCATATGGGTTGCCCGATAAAGTAATTTTTTCTTTCGATACAAAAGATTATAAAATGCCGAAAGGAATAACCTTAGAATTCGAAGACAACGATAAACCAACCGAAGCCGAAAAACTAAAAGCCCGCAAAGGAAGAGTAGAAATTATTTACAGCTCGTACATAATTAATAAGGGCGTTGATAACAGTATGTTTAAATAATTTTTTTTGACAAGCTGCAATAAATCTATTTGGCTTCTGTTGCGTCGCACACTTGTACTGTTTATTCTTAATTCAACATTCAAAATGCAGCATTCGATATTTTTTCAACTTTACCCGCCACTTTTGTTATTTCATAAAGATTTAAGTGTGTGCTAAAGCCTCTCCCCGGATGGGATGAAAACTAAAAAACTTCAACAGTCCATGTTCTTTTAAAATTTTCTCCGGCAGGTAAAACATTAATTCCTTCTTTTTCGGCAAGCTGTTGTGTGGTATCAACAGTGTCGGCAATGCCGCACCACGGCTCGATGCAAACAAAGTCGGCATCTTTTGCATTCCATATTCCCATGTAAGGAAAATCATCAAACACAACTTTTAATCCGTGTGCTGTTTTATCGCTTACAATAGAAATACTGTTCGATGCAAGCTGTTTAAAAACCAATGCATCGTTATAAAATAATTCTTTAGTAAGCCCGAGTTTATTGGTGTTGATTAAAAATGGGATGGATTCTTTTTCAATCAATCCATCTTTCGAAAGCGGATATTTACCAGCATTTTCTGTTTCGTTGAATAATAAATAATAATCCGAAAATGCTGTGCCGTCAACTAACGGAACTTTAAATGCAGGATGTGCACCAACCGAAAATAAAATATTTTTTTTGTCGGTATTTTTTATAAAGTACGTTACCGAAACTTTATTTTCTATGAGTTGATAGAAAATTTGAAACTCGAAACCGAAAGGATAATTTTTCTTTGTTTCTTCAGTTGATCGCAACGAAAACTTGATGCTGTCTGCATTCTGTTCAACAACTTCAAATTCGGAATCTCTTGCAAAACCGTGACGGGTTTTTATTTGATACGATTGATTGTTGTAGAAATAAGTATTATTTTTTAATCCGCCAACGATAGGAAATAAAACCGGGCTTCTCTTTGCCCAAAATTTTTCATCACCGTTCCATAAATATTCCAATGAAGTTTGTTTATTAAAAATGTTTTGCAGTTCGGCACCTTTGGATGCGATCACAACATTTAAAAAACTGTTGCTGATGGTGAAATTTTTCATGATGATTTTTGTTCAGGTGTTGAAGTGTGCGACGCAACGAAGATGCCATGAAATACATAAGCCGGTAACAAAAAAATTATCTTTCGTTTTCTTCGGTAATTTTTTCATCGACCGTATTGGCAAATAGCCGTGCACTCATTTTCTTTAAAGGATTTTGTCGTACAGATTCGTAACCCAATCTTCTGCGGATAATATCGATTGCTTCGTAAGTTGCGGCTAAGAATGAAGTAGGGTCCGCAATTCCCTTGCCTGCAATATCGAACGCCACACCATGGTCGGGACTGGTACGCACGGCATTTAAACCGGCAGTAAAATTTACGCCTTCGCCAACCGCAAGCGATTTAAAAGGAATTAATCCCTGATCGTGATACATGGCCAGCACCGCATCGAATTTTTCGTATTGGTGCCGCGCAAAAAATGCATCGGCACTGTAGGTTCCGAATGCAAGAATATTTAAATTTTGTTTTGCTTCTTTGATGGCAGGTTTAATGATCGTTTCTTCTTCGTTACCAACCAAACCTTCGTCGCCGGCATGCGGATTTAAGCCCAACACTGCAATGCGTGGCCTGTCGATTCCAAAATCTTTTTGTAAACAACTATTGATGATCTTTATTTTGCTGATAATATTTTCCTTGGTGATGTGTTTTGCAATTTCACTAACAGGTACGTGTTCGGTAACCAAACCAACACGCATATTTTCGGCAACCATTAACATCACCACATCGCTCACTCCAAATTCGGCTTTTAAATATGGCGTATGACCGCTGTAATTAAATTGTTCGGATTGAATATTTTTTTTATGGATAGGAGCGGTAACCAA
>JAGWPQ010000040.1 GCA_028877045.1 Bacteroidota bacterium
CTGCAACCACAAAAAGTATTGGAACAGCGAATCAGAATTCCTGATTACAGCAAAATTTTTATTCTTGCTAAAGCCGGATTAAGAAGCCAAATCAATTTATTATAAATATATAATGATATGGAACAAGTAATATTGGTAGATAAAACAGACAACGAAATTGGCGTAATGGAGAAAATGGAAACACACGAAAAAGCCTTATTACACAGGGCTTTCAGCGTTTTTATCTTTAACAGTAAGGGCGAAATGTTATTGCAGCAACGGGCATTTTCAAAATATCATAGCGGTGGTTTGTGGACAAATTCCTGCTGCAGTCACCCCAGACCTAATGAAAATACTTTAGCTGCCGCTGAAAGAAGATTATTCGAAGAATTAGGATTCAGCACAACCTTACATAAAATCTTTGATTTTACATATAAAGCCGAATTCGACAATGGTTTGGTTGAACATGAGTTTGATCATGTGTATTATGGCTTGTATAACGGACCTATTGAAATGAATCAATTTGAAGTATGTAATGTTTCATATAAAAAAATGGAAGAAATAAGAGATGCTTTACAAGTGCATCCCGAAAAATATACTGTTTGGTTTCAATTAGCATTTCCTAAAGTATATGAATGGTTTAACAATTCATCATTATAATTCAATAACATTGTATGATTGTGATTTACATCCTTACTACACTACTTGTTTTCTGCCTGATGGAGGGCATTACGTGGCTGACGCATAAATATGTGATGCATGGTTTTTTATGGTATTTACACGAAGATCACCATCAACCAACAGGTTTTAAACTCGAAAAGAATGATGCATTCTTTCTGATCTTTGCTGTACCAAGTTTTTTATGTATTTTATTTGGTGTAAAAGAGCAGCATTATTTTATTGCATCGGTAGGTTTTGGAATTATGCTGTATGGATTTGCTTATTTTATTGTACACGAAGTGATCATTCATCAACGGCTGAAGTGGTTTCATAAATCCAATAGCCGATACATAAAAGCAATAAAATGGGCACATAAAATGCATCACAAACATTTAGAAAAGGAAGAGGGAGAAAGTTTTGGTATGCTGATCGTTGCAAAAAAATATTGGGATAAAGTTCGCAGGGATGAAATTTTGCAAAGAATCCCGGATAGTTTTTATAAATAAGATAATGTTTTGCAAGAAAACCTTACCAGTCATAATTCGCCTGCAAGAAAACACTACGATTATATAATCTGTGGTGCAGGATGTGCAGGATTAAGTTTATTGTTGCGCCTGTTACGAACACCTTATTTACAGCAAAAAAAGATCCTGATAATTGATCAGGATCATAAAACAAAAAACGACCGTACCTGGTGCTTTTGGGAAAAACAAAATGGAGTTTTCGAAAATATTGTTCATCATCGGTGGTCGCAACTACAATTTAAATCCGATGATTATTCTTCTCAATTCAGTATCAAGCCATATCAATATAAAATGATCCGCGGTATTGATCTGTATGAGCATGTTATTGCAGCAGCAAACAATTTTCCCAATATTGAATTTAAAATTGAAAAAGTAATTCATCTGAGTTCCGAAAATGAACAAGCAGTCGTTGAAACAGAAAATAATATTTACACATCCGATTATGTTTTTAATTCGATCTTGTTTGAAAAGATCAGTCCCGCTAAAAATAAATATTTATTACTCCAGCATTTTAAGGGATGGATGATTGAAACAGATAAACCTTGCTTTAACCCTGCCGTAGCTACATTTATGGATTTTACGGTTCAGCAAACTCATGGAACAACTTTTATGTATGTATTGCCTGTTTCTGAAAATAAAGCGTTGGTGGAGTACACATTATTTACTGAAAATATTTTAAAACCTGAGGAGTATGATACTGCTTTAAGAAAATATGTTTTTCAGACATTGAAAATCAATGAATATAAAATATCGCATGAAGAATTTGGTATCATTCCGATGACCAATCAAAAATTTGCTAAGAATGTAGGAAGGATCATAAATATAGGAACTGCAGGCGGACAAACTAAAGCCAGCAGCGGGTTTACTTTTCAATTCATTCAAAAGCAGAGTAACCGGATCATTGATTCCTTAGTAAAAAACGAGGCATTAATATCGGCTACAAATTTACGCCATAGGAAATTTAAATTTTATGACAGCGTTCTATTAAATATTTTAGCAAAGAAAAAAATGAGCGGAGAAAAAATATTTACCCGAATTTTTCAAAACTGCTCACCTCAAACTATCTTAAAATTCTTAGATAATGAGTCTGATCTTTTTGATGATCTTGAAATTATTTATAGTCTGCCAACCCTTAAATTCTTTACAGCAGGATTAAAAGAGATAAGTATAAAATAACGTGAGTTCGGGATACGAAGCGAAGGATAGCACACAGATAACGCTGATGAAACGGATAATCACAGATGTTTTAATTGATTTAAAAATTATTTGATACAGGATAATATCCTGTTATATTTTTTGGAATAAAAACATCGCAGGCAAGAGATCAATACCGGAATGCCGCAAAACGGCATTACATCTGTTAACATCCGTTTTTTCTGTGTCATCTGTGTTCCATTTCTTCTGCATTGTTATCCCGAATTCACGTTAAAATAAGCCGCACCGCCCTTTTTAAATCTGCATGAAGCAATTGAATAATGAAAATTTTATAGACAATATTTTTCAAATCCTTTTAATGCTTTGCCCAGATTGTGTTTGGCAGTTTCACTTAATTCATTTTCAAAATCCCAGTCTTCACCGGCAATGGCAACAGTGTAAGCAACCGGATCTTTTTGATATAGTTCTTTGGCTAAGTATAAAATGGTTTCGGGCGATTGGCTGTGCGATGAAAAATAAAAATGATTAACAGGCCTGCATTCATTTATTTCAAAACCATTGTCGATGGACTGGTGTGAAGCATCTGCAAAAAAGATCCTTTCGTATTGACTGATCAAATGTGCATCTTCGATCTGAAGTTGAAAGCGAAATACGCATGCTGTGTTGGGCACATTCATGTGTTCTATCTCTTCTGCAAAATTCCAACCCAACCCGTCATCATTCCTGCCCATATTGCCGATACCGATCACTAATGTTGCCGGTTTAATTTTTTGTTCGCACATCAATTAATTCTCCTTTGTTATTATATAATTCTGCTGTTAACGACATCTGCCCCAATGCCTGTGTGGCACAGCTCAAACAGGGATCATAAGCACGAATGGCAACTTCTACCTGATTCAACATGCCATCGGTTATATTGCCCTGACGGCTGATGACATGTTGTGCCACCCATTTTACCGCTTCATTCATGGCATCATTATTATGCGTGGTTGATACGATCAAATTGCAACGGGTGATCATTCCTTTATCATCTACTTCATAATGATGAGTAAGTGTTCCCCTGGGTGCTTCAATGATGCCGATCCCTTTGTTGCGGGGTTTACCCTGCCGCACCAATTCGCCCGATAACAGACCGGGATCGTTTAAGATCAATTTTATTTCTTCGGCACAATACAGCATTTCGATCAATCTTGCCCAATGCGAATACATGGTTGCATTGATGATGGTATTGCCTGAAAATTCGAAATACAACTGTCTTTCTTTTTCTGCCAATGGAGTAGGAAGGTGGTCACAAATATTTAACCTTGCCATTGGCCCAACACGGTTCCAGCCTTTTTCTCTTCCTATATTTTTTAAATAAGGAAACTTCATATAAGACCAGTTGGCAACGGCTTCCGAAAAATATTCCTGATACGCGTCGGTTGATATATCGTTTAAAATAATATTGCCTTCAAAATCTTTTGCCCGCAATTTTCCGTCGTACAGATCCAATTCGCCTGCATCATTTACCATGCCCAAATGCCCGGAAGGGAAATAAGCAAATTCATCTAAAAGCTTTTTATTTTTTTCGTGATACCCTTTCATGAAATTGATGATCTCTTTTGTCCATTCGATCATTGTATCAATATTTTCAATATTCTTCCCGTCTAAGAAATAATCTCTTTCTGCTTCGGTTATCGTTTTGTGTACACCGCCCGGTACGGCTAAAATGCCATGGATCCTTTTGCCCGCAATGGCTTTAATGATCTCTTGTCCAAAACGGCGCATGGTAATGCCTTTGATAGCCAGATCCCTGTGTTCGGCGGCCACTGCTACAATGTTTCGTTTTTCGGCAGGCGCTTCCAAACCAAACAACAGATCAGGCGAAGCCAGATAAAAGAAG
>JAGWPQ010000362.1 GCA_028877045.1 Bacteroidota bacterium
ACCGAACAGGTTTTACTAACCATGCGTGATGGTTTATTACTGATTAAAAAGAAGGATTGATGAAGCGGATTATTTTTTTAGTTACAATCATTTTTTTACAACTGAATTCTTTTGCCCAGAAAGAAAAAGGCGAAGCTTATATTGCCAAATATAAAGACCTTGCCATGGCCGAAATGCAGCGCAGTGGCGTACCTGCGGCTATCACATTGGCACAGGGAATTCTGGAATCGAAATACGGTGAAAGCGATCTGTGCATCCAATCGAATAATCATTTCGGTATCAAATGCAAACCAGAATGGACAGGCGATAAAGTATACCATGATGATGATGCCAAACATGAATGTTTTCGCAGCTATCCCGATGCAGCAGCATCTTTCAGGGATCATTCCGATTTTTTAAAGAGCCGGCCTTATTATACCGATCTGTTTAAATTGGATCCAACAGATTTTGAAGGATGGGCTTATGGTTTAAAGAAAGCAGGTTATGCAACCGAAAAAGATTATCCTCAAAAATTATTAAAAGTCATTAATGATTATAATCTGAATCAATATTCCTTATTGGCTTTGCAGAAACAAAATAATAAATCAAATATTGCTCTTGCCGAAAAAACAAATCAATCAACGTTTGTTGCGAATGAAAACAAACCTGCAAAGAAAATTGTTCCTGTTCAGGAGAATGAAGAAGTAGAAATATTAACAAAGCAATCAACTCCGGTTAGCAAAGAAAAAAAAGCATCTGTTTATCCCGATGGCATTTTTACGATCAATCATTCAAAAGTTATTTTAGCAAAAGAAGGAACATCGTTGCTGGCATTGGCCAATCAATATAATATTTCGCTGAGCCATTTACTTTCTTTCAATGAAATGGATGAGGTAGATATTTTACCATCTGACTCTTTGATCTTTTTAGAAAAAAAATTAAAAAAAGGTGCCGTTGATTTTCATGTAACTTTAGCCGACGAAACATTACACAGCATTTGCCAGAAAGAAGGTGTGCGTATGGATGCAGTGTTGCAGTACAATAAAATTCAGGCAAACATGCAACCCATGACAGGCGAAAAAATTTACCTGCGTGCCCCTGCCCCATTCATTCCTAAAACAATTGTTATAAAAAATTTCAGCGCCTCTAATTCAGGTAAATAATTATTAATTTCAGTTTATGTCAACCATACAAGTACTTGATAAAAAATTTGTTCCATTTATTTCGGCCGAAACCATTCAGCATAAAGTAAAAGAACTGGCTGCACAATTGGATAAGGAGTATGCAGGTAAAAGGCCTTTATTTATTGCAGTACTCAATGGTTCGTTCATGTTTGCTTCCGATCTTTTTAAATCACTCACCATTGAAGCCGAGATCTGTTTTATTAAATTAGCTTCATATAAAGGCACGAGATCAACAGGGCATGTGATCACTTCCATCGGTCTGGATACAGATATCACCAACAGGCACGTTATTATTTTAGAAGATATCATTGATACCGGAAAAACCATGCACAGTTTTTTACCGCAGGTCATCAATCAGCAACCATTATCGTTAAAGATCGCAGTGCTGCTGCACAAACCAGAAGCAACAGAATTTGAAGTGAAGATCGATTATTGCTGTTTTTCCATTCCCAATAAATTTGTACTGGGTTATGGTTTGGATTATGATGGTTTTGGAAGAAACATATCCGAAATATACCAGTTGCACACAGATTAAGAAAACTTTACAACCTTTAGTTGCCTTTTTATTTTTTTTCGTTATTATATTTAGCACGAAACCCTATGCTACATGAAATCGTGTTTGCTCTCCATTGGTTTGTGCTTTGCAATATTGTCAACTGCATTGAGCCAATATTATTTACAGGGTGAAGTAAAAGACGAGAAAGGCAGATTATTATCGGGCATAAAGATCAATTTATCTTCCAAAGGAAATTATCCTTTCTCGAGTGGCAGTTCGGGCTTATTTGGCATTCCCACTTCTCTTCAAACAGATACCGTCACTTTATCGGCCGATGGTTACGAAACTTTACGCAAGGCTGTTGAAACAGAAAAGTATCAGGTCATGGTGATGAAGATGCTGCCTGCATTGGCAAGCATGAGGAAAACCAAACTAACCTCCAAAACAATCAATTTTAAAAAAGAAGACAACAAATTATTTTCCGGTTATGGCGAAAGCTACAGCAGTCTTGTCGAAAATGTTTTTGTTGATGCAAAACATTATCCCGAAACCGGTCTATCATTAAACATCGACCGTGCATCTTACAGTAATGTCCGCCGTTTCTTAGTGAATCAAATGCATGTTCCGGTTGATGCCGTAAGGATCGAAGAGATGCTTAATTATTTCGACCTGCGAACAAACAAAACAAATAATAATTTAAAAAATTTTACCTGCAACACAATCGTAACATCCTGCCCGTGGAATGCAGAAAATAAATTATTCTTCATTAATCTTACTGCACCAAAAATTAATTTAGATACCATCCCATCCAGCAACCTTGTTTTTTTAATTGATGTTTCCGGATCGATGGAACGCCCCAATCGTTTGCCCCTTTTACAAACTGCATTTAAATTATTGGTAGAAAATTTACGGGCAAAAGACAGCATCAGCATTGTAACTTATGGCGGCGGGGTTAATATCCGTTTATATTCAACAAGCGGTGCCGAAAAAGAAAAAATAAATAACATCATCGATTCATTGTATGCCGATGGCGATACACCCGGCGAAGGTGCCATCCGCACAGCCTATTCCATTGCCCGAAGATCATTCATCAAAAATGGTAACAACAGGATCATTCTGGCAACCGATGGCGATTTTAATGTCGGGCAAACATCCGAAAAAGAATTGGAGGACCTTATTTCTTTCGAACGCCAGAGCGGCATCTACCTTACCTGTCTTGGTGTTGGCATGGGAAATTATAAAGACAGTAAATTAGAAGTACTTGCAAAAAAAGGCAATGGCAATTTTGCATATTTGGATAATATCAACGAAGCCGAAAAAGTTTTAGTGACCGAATTCACCAAAACAATTTATGCTGTTGCCAACGATGCTTTCTTACATGTCCGCTTCTCAAATAATTATGTAAAAGAATATCGATTGATTGGCTTCGATAATAAAAAAGATGCTGTGACCGACAGCAGCAGTGTGTTAGACGGCGGCGAAGTGGGCAGCGGCCACAACACCACCGCCATTTTTGAAATTATTCCAAACAAAGAAATTAAAGATTCTTCCACAGCATTGGCAGACCTTACCCTGCAATATCATTTGCCGGCGGATGAAAAAATTATTACACAAAAATTTTATGCCGCTTACGATCCGCAGGATTTTTTAACTGCTCCCGGCCCTGTTCGCTTTGCCACTGCCGTAGCCATGTTTGGCAGTTTAATAAAACAATCAAAGTTTGTAAAGTACAATTATGAGGATGCAAAATTAATTGCACAAAATGCTACCGATGCCCACAATACTTCGCAACAGGAATTTATTACACTGGTTCAGAAAGCCGACAGACTTTATAATTATTATAAAAAGAAAAGAAGATAATTTTTTTGTTACCGGCTAAAGTATTTCAATTTAGCTGTGGTTGCGTCGCACTCTTCAAGGTCTTGTTCAATACGCAACTTTTAATTGCCACGAATGCACGAATAAAAAAAATAAAATTCGTGCATTCGTGACAAAAAAAGTCAGCATAAATTTCCTGCAATCTATGTACCCCCTATGAAAAAGTTTTGTACACGTTGTAATTAAAAAACATTTTGTGTCACTTCAATCCCCAAACCAACTTTACCTTTTATTTCTACTTTACCGAAATCAAAATGAATGCCTGTTGCCAAGTCTTCTGTTTGCAACAACGGACCATCCATATCAACATAATCTAATTGCGGCAAAAAATTAGCGATGGCTGCAGAGCCGATGCTGCACTCATTCATACTGCCCATCATCAGTTTCAAATTCAATGCCCTTGCATTTTTTATCATACGCAATGCCGGTGTGATACCGCTGCATTTTGTTAATTTGATATTAATGCCGTGAAAATGTCCAACGCATTTCTCCACATCATTTTCCGATACACAACTTTCATCGGCGATCAATGGCAATGCCGACTGTTGAAACAATATTTTCATATCATCCCAATTATCTTTTGCTAAAGGTTGTTCAATATATTCAACACCTAATTCTTTTAACTGTGCAATTTTTCGGATAGCTTCATCCAGTGTCCAGCCTGCATTTGCGTCGATACGAAAAACGGCATCGGTATGTTTACGCAACGCTTCCACAATGGCAATATCTTCATCAGTCCCTAATTTGATTTTATAAATGGGCCATGGTTTTGCTTCCATTTTTGCAACCATTTTTTCAATCGTATCAATGCCGATCGTATAATCTGTTGACGGTGTATTTTCCCATTTTGTTTGCCATAACTGGTACAATAATTTCTTTTCCATCTTTCCAAACAGATCCCATCCTGCCAGATCCAGTGCGCATACTAAAAATGGATTGTTGGGAAATAGATGATGTGCATAATGCCAGTAACGTTCGGGATCGGTGAAAGCAAATTTTTCCAAATAGGTTTTCTTTGATTCAATATCAGCGATCATATCTTCCACCGAAATATTGTAATACGTAATGGCAGGTGCTTCGCCAAAGCCAATGTAATTGCCGAGTTGCAGTGAAACGATAAGTGTTGGCTGGTGTGTTTTTGTTCTTCCGTTAGAAATAGTAAAAGGATATTGAAAAGGTAGCTCGTGTTTTTTATAATGAATCTTCATAATCGGTATTCGGTCAAATTATTTCTTTCAAAGATAGCAGTACTTAAAAATAAAAGCCAATTACAGATCATGTAATTGGCCGAAATTATTTAAGTGGTCAACGATCTATCTGCCGCTTGTTTTTACATAATCTGCAAACTCATCATTGAATGGTTTTTGTTCCAATAAATTTTCTAAAGTAAGGTGCATCCTGTATCGCCAGAAATGTTTTGGATTAGACGGAACATTGATACGCTCATCATCAGGATTAAGCCTGCGGATATTTTCATTCATTCCTAAAATATCCTGCAATTGAAAAATGCTCCACATGGCCGGCGAATTCAGATGCTGCACAACAATGGCTTTATTGATCCATGCTTCGCAATAATAAGGTGCTTCGCCCCACTGCCCCAATTCGTGATTATAAAATTTCTGAATGCGCATTTTATCTTCTTCCCACCAACCGCGAATGGTACTCATGTCGTGCGTTGATGGTGTGATAACACTCAGGTAAGGCGCATCATCGGGATGAAAAAATTCTTTCTTCGGATCTTTAGGCATACGCTGGATTTCTAAACTTAATAATCCCAATTGCCGCATCACATCAGGCACACAGGCCGGAACCAATCCAAGATCTTCACCGCAAACCATCATGTTGGTGACACGTTTTAATGCAGGTAATTTTTGCAACGCTTCTTTCATCCAAAAATCATCCTGACGACGGAAGAAATAATTTACATACAATTCGTTCAATTGGTTTTGCGTATTGCCATCCAGATTTCTGAACGATGCTGTTCCGTTCATTGCAAAACGAAAATGATATTGTTGTCCGCCCGATCCCTCGGCTTCAAACAAAATAACATTGCTGATCAGATCGAATAATCCTTGTTTGATTTTATTGGCAAAATCATTTTGATCCCATCCTGAGATATGTGCTTCTACCTGACGCTGTGTGGCAAACTCAGGTTTCAAAGCATAATTGCCAAAGCCATCATAATTAAGAAAATTATTTTTTACATATTCCTGATCGTATCCGAAAATTTCCCACAAAACATTTTCGTTGATAAATGGTTTTGTATAACGGTTATAATCGAACCAGATACCGCGACTATTAAATTCATTCAAATGCAAAGGAATGGCAGGAACAAAATGACCCATGATCCCCTCAACGGCATGCATGGGAATACTCCAGATGCGGAAGAATCCTAAAATATGATCGATGCGAAATGCGTCGAAATAATAATGCATTTGTTCGAAACGACTTTTCCACCAGGCAAAACCAT
>JAGWPQ010000363.1 GCA_028877045.1 Bacteroidota bacterium
GATTATTTTGGTGGCTTCGAACAAAGCTTAAAGAAATATGCAAAAACTGCAAACATCCCGGGTTTCCGCAAAGGCCTGGTGCCCGTGGGTTTGGTGAAAAAAATGTACGGTCAGAGTGTATTTACCGATGAAGTGCTGAAGAACGTTGAAAAATCGCTAAATGATTACCTGAACAACGAAAAATTGGAAATCTTTGCGCAGCCTTTACCGTTGGACAGCAGCGCCAGGGATATTAATTTCAATGAACCGAAAGATTATGTTTTTCATTTTGAAGTTGGATTGAAACCCGAAGTAAAGATCGATCCATCGAGCATAAAAGTTACACGTTATAAAATTGACGTGACCGATAAAATGATCGACGAAGAAGTGGAACGTTTACAGGTTCGCAACGGTAAAATGACCGAGCCCGAAGAAGTAAGCGGCGATGACAACGTGTTGAATGTAACTTTTGTTGAATGCCACAAAGACGGCAACGCAATTGAAGGCGGTATTACAAAAGACAATTCTTTATTGGTTAAATATTTTGCCGAAAAGTTCAGAAAGAATTTTATTGGTAAGAAAAAAGATGATACAGTTGTATTGCAGTTGAAGAAAGCTTTTGAAGAAAAAGAATTGGAATTTATTTTAACCGACCTTGGTTTGAATAAAGACGATAAAGAAGCTGCTGATAAATATTTTAAACTTACCATTACCAAAGTTGGTTTTGTTGAGAAAGCCGAATTGAATGAAGAATTTTTTGCGATCGTTTATCCAAACAAAGAAATAAAAACAGTTGAAGATTTTCGTGCAGCAGTAAAAGCAGAAATTGAAAGTTATTATGACGCGCAGAGCCGCAACCAGGTGCACGATCAGATCTATCATCATTTATTGGATCATACCACCATCGAATTGCCTGCAACATTTTTAAAACGCTGGTTGCAAACCGGTGGCGAAAAACCAAAGACTGCCGAAGAAGCTGAAACAGAATATCCAAACTTTGCAGATCAATTAAAATGGACCTTAGTCAGCAGTCAATTAATTTCCGATAATAAAGTTGAAGTGTTGCCTGATGATATCCGTGACTTTGCAAAAGCGCAATTGTTTCAATACATGGGCGGACAATTAGGTGCATTGGGCGATAATCAACAATGGGTTGATGATTATGCCAACCGCATGATGCAGGATAAGAAATTTGTAGAAGACAGTTACCACCGCATCAGCACAGAAAAAATGTTTGCTGCCGTTGAAACCCTTGTCAACGCTACAGAAGAAGCGATTAGTGCAGAAGACTTTGCAAGCAAATTGCATCACCACCATCATTAATACACCTAATCGCACCCCCGACCCCTAAAGGGGAGTGAGAAAAATACTCAATAAACTAAAAAGAGTGATTCAAAATTTGAATCACTCTTTTTTTGTGAAAATAATTTAAAGGAAATTCTGTGTGAAATTCGTTTCATCTGTTTCATCAGTGTTCCATCATTCCCCCTTCAGGGGGTTAGGGGGGTATTATCCAAAATACTCCACAAAAGATTTA
Source organism: Bacteroidota bacterium (assembly GCA_028877045.1). Lineage (GTDB taxonomy): Bacteria > Bacteroidota > Bacteroidia > Chitinophagales > Chitinophagaceae > CAIQDX01. The sequence continues at coordinate 1,517 of JAGWPQ010000363.1, forward strand.
TGTGTTTCGTATAATTTCAGCGAATGCATTTGTACACCTTCGGGTAATTGCGGTACTAATAATTTCCAGATCTCAGCAATCAACACTTCGGCACTTGCCATCTTTCCGCTCATGAAATCAACATCGAGGTTCAGGTTTTTATGATCTACTCTTTTGATCACATGTTCCTTCACTATTTTACTCAGATCTTTCAGGTTCATCACAAATCCTGTATCTGCACTCACTTCACCTTTTACAGTTACATACAGATCAAAATTATGTCC
>JAGWPQ010000364.1 GCA_028877045.1 Bacteroidota bacterium
ATGATATCGCCGCCGATATTGATATTTGTTTTTTGTACAGCCGTGAAAACATCAAGAGGAGTGATGCCTAACGAAGTTAATTTTCCGGGATTAACTTTTATTTCATAAGTCTTTGTTTTGCCGCCAAAACTTACCACATCGCCAACGCCGGGCACGGCTCTCAATCTTCTGTCAATCACCCAATCCTGAATTGTTTTTAATTCACGGACATCTCTTACCGAACTTTTTAAAGTATATCTGAAGACTTCGCCTGTAGGGCCTGTGGGCGGTTGTACCGACGGAAGGATACCCGGAGGAAGAGTGGCATTTTGCAACAAATTCATCACCTGTTGACGGGCCTGCGGATCTTTTACATCATCATCAAAAATTAATTTTACATACGATAAACCGAAGATGGAAGTAGAACGTAAACTTATTTTTTGCTGAACAGGATTCAATGCAATTTCAATAGGAATAGTTACAAACTTTTCAACTTCTTCTGCACTTCTTCCCGGCCATTGTGTGATGACACTTATTTCGGTATTGGTTACATCGGGAAACGCTTCAATGGGCATATTCCTGAAAGTAATAATGCCAACAACTATCAATAAAATGGATAATGATATAATTAAGTATTTATTTTTAAGCGAGAATGAAATCACGCTCTTCAATACCTTGATCATGGTATAAAATTTAAAATGGAATCAATAAATTGGAAAGCTTCTAATTGTTTAAAGCCTCATAAATTAAGATGGCTTCTGATGCAATGATTTTATCGCCAACAGTTACACCCTGCGATAAATAAACTTTATCGCCAAAAACACTGGTAACGGTTACCGGGGTGATGTCTGCATTGCCTTTGCCTGTATATTTCAAAACATAATACTGGCTGTGATCGAAGATCAATGCCTTCTTGGGGATGCAGATCGATTCCTGATTATGTTTATCAATAACATCAACACTTGTAAACATCAATGGCTTTAATGCATAATCGTAATTAGGTAAAACAATTCTCACTTTCATTACTTTATTGGTAGGATCCAATACATTAATGAGTTTATCGATTTTGCCTTTGAATATGCGATCGGGATAGGAGAGTGTGGTGATATAAACCGAATCGCCTAAATGAATTTTACTGATGTTCGATTCGTACACATTGGCCTGTACCCAAACTGTTTTCAGATCCGAAATGGTAAAAATATTATTGCCGTTATCGGTACGGATGGCCATGTTATTATTAATATTTTTTTGTACGATGAATCCGCTGATAGGCGCTTTTACAACATAATCGCCCTGAACATTATTGCCATTGATCTTTAATATCCTTTTTGCCATTTCCAATTGCGATAATGCCTGATCGTAATTTGTTTGGGCATTGGTTACATCTAACTGAGATGATAAACCGCTTGTAAAAAGGTCTTTAGTTGCATCCAATTGTTTTTTTGTTGCAGTAACATTTGTTTCGGCAATGATCAAACTATTGCTGTAACCAGCCATCTCACTGCTTTTTATGGTTGCAAGAGACTGCCCGGCATTTACATAATCGCCTAACTGCACTTTCACATCCTGCACATTGCCGCTTACCAGCGGAAAAATATTTATCTGATGGTCCTGATC
>JAGWPQ010000007.1 GCA_028877045.1 Bacteroidota bacterium
TTTAAGCTGGATAGTTTTCTGGTGATGAATGTGTTGAAAGTATTGGAACAGGAGGGGCATTTAACTTTTTCTGAAAATATTTTTCTGCCATCGCAGGTCAAATTTACAGCCGATAAAAATTTGCTGAACGATGCCGAAAAAATGTATCCGCAAACAGAAGACGTGATGAAATGTTTGTTGCGCACTTACGAAGGCATTTATGATAATCGTGTTTCGATTAACGAAAAACAAATTGCCAAACTCTGTAAGTTGCCGTACCAAAAAATTTATACAGATTTAGAGTTGTTGCATAAATATGGCATCATAGAATATTTGCCGCAGAAAGAAACACCGCAAATCCATTTTATGTTGAACCGTGCACCGGCCAAAACATTGCACATTAACCATGATAATTATTTTCAACGCAAAAAGCAATTTGAAAACCGGGTTGAAATAATGTTGCATTATTTACAATTAGAAAATGCATGTCGCAGCAAATTCATTGCAGATTATTTTACAGAAGCAAAAAACAAAAATTGCGGTATTTGTGATAATTGTTTGAAACAAAAAAAAGTTGAGCTGACTGCGACTGATTTTAAAAAGATAGAACAATTAATTTTTGATGCCATTCCTCCTCAGGGAATTAATGTGAAAGAATTACTGATTGCATTAAAAGAAATTAAAAAAGATGATTTCTGGAAAGTGTTACAACTATTGCAGGATGAAAAAATAATCTTGGCAGATGAAAAAGGGTTCTTAAATAAAGCTGCACATTGAACTGAACGTTGAAGAGTGCGACGCCGGTAAAGCCAAATCGAAGTTAAATAGCTCGTCCCAAAACACTTAACACACAAGCAGTTCGCTCATTTAAAAAATAAAGTGTATGTTTGCAGTTCATATTCTCTTTCTTAGAAGACTAGATAACTTTCCTTCCGTCAAAAAGCTCATCAAGTCATAAGTTTCTGAGCATATACAAATTTTAGCCGCACTTTAGTTTCAATACTTGGTATTGGTTAATCATTATTTATTTTAAACAATTACAATTTGTCATTTATCAAATTACAAGTTATAGCGCCCATATTGAAAGCGCTTGACACCGAAGGTTATACAACACCTACGCCTATTCAGCAACAAGCTATTCCCGTTGTATTGCAGGGAAGAGATCTTTTGGGCTGTGCGCAAACAGGCACAGGAAAAACAGCAGCATTTGCTATTCCCATTTTACAAAAATTATACAATCAAAAAACAGAAGATAAAGCGCCGAAACAAATCAAGGCTTTGATCTTAACACCAACAAGAGAATTAGCCATTCAGATAAACGAAAGTTTTGAAGCTTATGGTAAACATACAGGCTTGAATCATTTGGTGATCTTTGGCGGTGTATCGCAACAATCTCAAACAAACGGTTTACGCCGCGGTGTTGATATTTTAATTGCCACACCCGGAAGATTATTGGACCTGATGCAACAGCATTATGTTTCGTTGCAACACTTACAATTTTTTGTGTTGGATGAAGCAGACAGAATGCTGGACATGGGTTTTATTCACGACGTGAAAAAAATTATTACCCGTTTACCCGCAAAACGTCAAACATTATTTTTCTCTGCAACCATGCCAACAGAGATCGCGAAATTATCGCAGAGCATTTTAAACAATCCTGTTAAAGTAGAAGTAACACCCGTTTCTTCAACAGCCGAAAAAGTAGAGCAGGCAGTTTATTTTGTTGAGAAAGATGATAAAAAGAATTTGCTCATCCATTTGCTGAAAGATAAAAACATTGCAAGTGCTTTGGTATTTACGCGTACAAAACATGGCGCTGATAAAGTTGCCAAAGAATTAAATAAAGCCAATGTAAAGACCGATGCCATTCACGGCAACAAATCGCAGAATGCAAGGCAGAGAGCGCTGACCAATTTCAAGAACGGACAGATCCGAGTGTTGGTGGCAACCGATATTGCTGCACGCGGTATTGATGTAGAATTATTATCGCACGTAATTAATTTCGAATTACCCAATATTCCTGAAACTTATGTGCACCGCATTGGCCGTACCGGAAGGGCAGGTGCCAGCGGTATTGCTTTATCTTTTTGCGATCGCGAAGAAAAAGTTTTTTTACGCGATATTCATAAACTCACGGCGCAGGCCATTCCTGTGGTAGATGAACATCCTTATAAAATGTTGCAGCCGAGTTATGAAGAAACAAAAGCCAATCATCAAAAAACATCTTCCAATGCAAGACCGTTTGCGCCAAGACGTTCAATGAGTCAGAGAAGATGGAGTCAGTAAATTTTATTTGTCATGTTGAGGCACTCGAAACATTGACAAATAAAATTTTATAATACTGAAACTGCAAGCCTGTAAAAAGGTTTGCAGTTTTTTTATGTAACGAGCTGAAGTATTTTGTGGCATCACCTGTTGCCACGCTCGGTTCAAAGTTCCACTTTCATGGCAGCAATGCGTGGCAGCTTGTACTGAGCTTGGCGAAGTATTGGCACACTTCACCGATTTGTTTTCATGGCAGCATATTGAATTTATATTTTCCCCTGACAAATTTCATTTGCACCTTATCAAATAATCCTTAGCTTTCGCACTTAAAAAAAATACAACATGAAACACCTTTTAACGATCGTATTCTCTTTATTTATTTTTTGCACTGCAGCAACATCACAGGCAAAGATCGATACCACTGCAAAACCCGACGAATCTACTTTTTATGATGGCTTGCCTGATGTTGTTTACACACCGGGATTTATAATGAAAACAAGATCGGGGCATTATTACGAAATAACTGATAAAGCAAGATTTAAAAATACTGTAGCCAATCCTTCAGTTAAAGTTTACAAAGAAGGAAAGAGAAAATTCCAGTTACTCATTCAGGGAATCGATATTCCAATTGAAGCCAACAGAATTTGGGATGTTATAGAAAGCAACCTTACCGGCGAGTTCAAAGGATGGGAAGGAAATACAAAATTTACTTTGGTAAATGATGAAGTTTGGGTACAAGATGAGTTGGGTAATTTATTTGCAAAACCTGTATATCGTCCAAAAGTATTTATTTATCATACTTCCGACGGAACTTACAAATTGAAAGTTGAAGGCGTTGCACAAATGATAACTGTAAAAAAAGCAGACAGAGAAGTAATCAAAAACTTTTAAACGCAGACCGGCATTTTACGACAATACCAATTAGTGCAGTTCATTTCCTTTCCAGCTCAAACTCAAACTTAGTTGTTGAAACATGTTTTGTTGATAGAAACCTGTTGCATAACGGATATGCAGTTTCTTCAACAAAACACCAACACCTAATGTAAAACCATTTAATCCATTGGTCTGATTGTATGCATTGAGATCGTGGCGGCGTAAAAAATTATAACCACTGGTAATTTCAATTTTATCGCCAACAAAAAATTGTGCTGATAAAACAAGATGCGAAAATATTTTATCCAACGTTACATTGTTCATTAAACTACCGCCTTCACTGGCATTAAATGCCGTGTCATTATAATAAATATTGAATGCCTGTAAATGATGTGCAGTTAGCGAAAACTGTACAGGCGCTTTTTCCAAACGCTTGGTAACACCGGCTTCAATATCGAAAGGTAATTCACCTTTTTGATTAGAACCGTCATAAGTTTTTAGTTGAGTTCCTAAATTTTTAATAAGTACACTTGCCTGAAATAAACTTGCAGAATCGTGATAGGCTACACCAATATCGAAGGCGATGCCATTGCTTTTATATTGTGCATAATTACTGCTGATGTACTTAAACGTCATGCCATACCAAAAACGTTGCATATAAATATGCGATGCTGAAAGCTGCACTACATAATCGTTTGGACGAAATGTGCCGAGAATATTTCCGGCAATATCTGTTTGAGGAATGTTCCCGTAATCGAAATAATTTATACCAAAAGCAAAATTGGTATTGATATCATTTGAATGAAATGCAGAAGTAAGACTGTAGTTTTTTATACCTGCCAGAAAATTATTGAACGATGCATCAAATTGCTGGTGCATATTATCGCGCAGCAATGCCGGATTATTAAAACCCATGCTGACATCGTTGCTGATGTTTGAAATATTATAGCCACCCAATGCCGATAATTGAGACGAATTGGGTTGATTTAAAAAATTAAAAACAGTACTGCCACCTAATGTTTGTGCATTGAGTTGTAAGCAAAATAAAAACAGAAAAGATGATATGATTATTTTTTTGATCATTGAAA
>JAGWPQ010000041.1 GCA_028877045.1 Bacteroidota bacterium
TAATAAATACCAATGCAAATAAAGTGATACGGTTTAATGTGTAGTGCATCACATAATAACTGAACAGGGTAAGTGCAAATGTTACCGGCACCGATAAGAACACCACCAGTCCACCACGCCAACCCATTGCCAGCATTACAAATAAAGTAACCACCACGATCGAAATAAATAAATGGAATAATAATTCCGATACTTTATCCGATGCAGTTTCGCCATAATTTCTACTCACAGTTAATTGAACATCGCTGGGAATTAAATCTTTTTTAAGGCGATCAACTTTAAATAAAATTTGTTCCGATAATTTCATCGCATCGGCACCTTTCTTTTTGCCAACCGATAATGTAACAGCAGGATAATTTGACTTGAATGCATTTGCCTTCACCGTATCTGCTTTCCCATATCCAAACAACACATACTGGTTAGGCGTTTCGGGACCTTCTTCAATTGCTGCAACTTGTTTCAAGTAAACAGGCTGTTGCTGATTAATACCAACCACTAAGTTGGCAACATCATCGCTTGTATTTAAAAAGTTTCCGGTCTCAACAGAAAATGCTGTGTCTCTCTGCAATAAATTTCCGCCTTGCATCTGCACATTGCTTCCCTGAATTTGTTTGCTGATGGATAGAAAGTCAACATGGTTTGCTGCCATCCTGTTTTTATCGAGCGTCACTTTTACTTCGCGACTTCTTCCACCCAGAATATTTACATCCGAAACATCATTTATCTTTTTTATTTCGTTGGTCAATTCCTGCCCGATCTGTTTCAAACGATAGTCGTCATATTTTTCGCTCCACAGCGTCAAACCCAGTACAGGCACATCATCTATGGCTCTTGTTTTTATCAATGGAAGCGTAACGCCCTGCGGCATCTTGTCCATATTCTTCATTAATTCGCTGTATAATTTTACCAGCGAACGTTCAACATCTTCGCCCACATAAAATTGTACGATCAGCATGGCGCCGCCTTTCATCGACGTAGAATAAACGTATTCCACACCTTTTACATTCGATATCATTTTTTCCAAAGGTGCAGCCACTTTTGTTTCCACATCTTTGGGCTCGGCACCGGGATAGCCGATAAAAACATCGGCCATCGGTACCTGTATTTGCGGTTCTTCTTCACGCGGAATTAAATAAGTGCTGTAGGCACCAATTAATAAAAATGCGATCATTAACAGTATCGTTAATTTCGACTGCAAAAAAGATTTAGCAATATTTCCTGAAAAACCATTTTTCATTTTATCGTATTAATTCGTTAATTATTTTTTTGTTACCAACGTTCTGTTCTTAGCTCATCACCTGTTGCGTCGCACTCTTCAACGCCTTGTTCAGTATTGAACTGAACGTACAAGTGAGTGACACAACCTGAGCCTCATGCTTGTTCTGTTGCCGGTAAAAAAAATATTTTTATTTATTTATTTTTACAGCAGCGCCGTTAAATAATTTTCCATCGGCACTAACAATAAACTGTTCGTCTTTTTCTAAACCACTCAGCACTTCAACTTTATCGCCATAATTTTTGCCTAGTCTTACCCAACGGAGCAGTGCAACATTATTGCTGCCAACAGTAAACAAACCTGTTAACTGATCCTTATGCTCGATGCTCGAAACAGGTACCAGCACTGCATCTGCGCTTGTTTTAATTGCTGCTGTTTTTTTGACAGGAATCAAAACATTAGCATACATGCCTGCATACAAACCTGTTTTTTCTTTTTCTGGAATGTTTATTTTAATGATGTATTGACCGCCGGTAAATTGAGAGGACTGATTGATTTGTGTTACCGATCCTTTAAAAGTTTTATCGATCGCTTTTATGTTTACGGTTACTTCCTGCGCCTGATGAATTTGATTGATACTGTTTTCAGGAACCGATGCGCTTACCTGATAGGTTCCGCTTTGTTCGATCGTTACTATTGGCATACCGGGGTTGGCCATGCTTCCTGCATCGGCTGATTTTTGTGTAACAATTCCTGCAAATGGCGCAGTTAAATTTGTATAATTCAACATTGCATTTACTTCGTTGCGCATTTGCTTAGCCGCTTCCACTCTGGATTTGGCGCTGTTGTATTGAAGCGTAACATTATCTAATTCTTTTGCCGATGCACTTTGCTGTTTATACAAATTGGTAAAACGTTCGTAATCCTTTTCTGCATTTTTTAATGCGGCTTCAGCTTCTGCGATCATTGCATTGGCTTGTGCTTTTTTGGCAA
>JAGWPQ010000365.1 GCA_028877045.1 Bacteroidota bacterium
TGCCGGTGTAAGAATTTCGCCCATCAGAAATAATGATGCAACCAAAACTTATTATGCAACTGCATGGCCTGTCGGCACTTTATTAGCATCAACATGGGACACTGCATTGGTTAAAAAAGTTGGTGTTGCATTTGGTACCGAAGTAAAAGAATATGGTGTTGATGTTATTTTAGGTCCTGCATTAAATATTCACCGTAATCCTTTAGGCGGCAGAAATTTTGAATATTATTCCGAAGATCCGGTTGTTGCAGGAAATATTACTGCTGCCATTGTGAATGGTATAGAATCCAATGGTGTAGGTACTTCCATTAAACATTTCGCAGGAAATAATCAGGAAACAAACAGAAATTCTGTCAACACAATTGTAAGTGAAAGGGCCTTGAGAGAAATTTATTTAAAAGGGTTTGAGATAGCAGTAAAAAAATCGCAGCCATGGACGGTGATGTCATCTTATAATTATATCAATGGAACATTCACTTCTGAAAGTCATGATCTGCTCACAAATATTTTAAGAAAAGAATGGGGTTTTAAAGGATTGGTGATGACCGATTGGTTTGGCGGAAAAGATCCTGTTGCACAAATGAAAGCAGGCAACGATCTGTTAATGCCGGGCACACCCATGCAAACAAAAGCAATTGTTGATGCAGTGAAAAACGGAACATTGGATGAAAAAATTTTAAATGAAAATGCTGAACGTGTATTGCAGCTTGTTTTAGAATCACCAACTTATAAAGGGTATAAATTTTCTGATAAACCCGATTTAAAAAAGGATGCACAATTATCACGTGCTGCTGCAACTGAAGGAATGATTCTGTTAAAAAATAATAATAATGCATTGCCTTTGCGATCTGCAAAAACAGTTGCAGTATTTGGCAACACTTCTTACGATATCATTGCAGGTGGCAGTGGCAGCGGCGATGTAAATAAGGCATACACTATTTCATTATTGCAAGGATTAAATAATGCAGGTTATACACCGGAAAAAGATTTGAAGAATGTTTATGAAACTTATATCGCCGATGCAAAAGCTAAAAGACCAAAACCAAAATTTTTCTTCGAATTAGTTAAACCAATTCCTGAACAAGAACTTGCCGCTGAACTTTTGAACAAAGAAGCAAACACATCGGATGCGGCCATTATCACCATTGGAAGAAATGCTGGTGAAGGTGCCGACAGGCAAGTGGAAAATGATTTTACTTTATCGGCAGTTGAAAAAGATCTGATCAAAAATGTTAGTGAAGTATTTCATGCAAAAAATAAAAAAGTAATTGTTGTTTTAAATATTGGCGGTGTGATTGAAGTAAATAGCTGGAGAGATTTTCCTGATGCAATTTTATTGGCATGGCAACCCGGCATGGAAGCTGGTAATGCCATTGCTGATGTATTAAGCGGGAAAGTAAATCCTTCGGGAAAATTGGCAACAACATTTCCCGTGAACTATTCTGATGTTCCTTCTGCAAAAAATTTCCCGGGCAGAGAATTAAATCCTGATCCAAAAAGAAAATCAAATTTCTTTGGCGGTGTACCTGCCGAAGTAATTTATGAAGAAGGTATTTATGTTGGATATCGTTATTACAATACTTTCAATGTTAAGCCTGCATACGAATTTGGTTATGGTTTATCGTACACCAATTTTAAATTCGGTAATCTTAAATTAAGCAGCATCGATCTTAAAAATAAAATCACTGCAACCATAACTGTAACAAACACAGGTAAAGTTGCCGGTAAAGATGTGTTGCAATTATATATTTCTGCTCCGGGAAAATCGTTGGATAAACCTGCTGATGAATTAAAATCTTTTGCAAAAACAAATTTGCTGAAACCGGGAGAATCTCAAACAATAACATTTACTATCAATGCCGACGATCTTGCATCGTACGATACCAATGCTGCAGCATGGATCACAGAAGCAGGCAAATATATCGTTAAGGTTGGTGCATCTTCATTGGACATAAAAGCTTTTTCTTCTTTCAATGTTGCAAAAGAAATTGTTGTGCAAAAAGTAACCAACCAATTGGTACCAAAAGTGCAGATCAATGAATTGAAAAATAAAATATTGTAACAGCAGAACCCCAGACAAAAGTAATCTTCCGGATTACAAACACAAAGGCACCCGAAATGGTTGCCTTTTTTATTTTATGTGTATCAATTTTGTAACCGCTTTTTCCAATGTTTCTTCTTTCTTTGCAAAACAAAAACGCAATACTTTATTATCAGTTTTATTTTTATAGAATGATGAAAGCGGAATAGCCGTTACCGCATTTTCTTTTGTTAAACGAACAGCCAGATCAAAATCATTTTCATCCGAAAAACCTGCATAACTATAACACTCAAAATAACTGCCATGCGACGGGATAAGCCTGAACGGCGTGGCTTTCATCAACTCACGAAAAAAATCTCTTTTGGTTTGCATGAATGAACCCAGCGATAAATAAGCTTCTTCATTCTTTAAAAATTCGGTCAGTGCAATTTGTTTCGGCGTATCGCAACTGAAACAATTGAACTGGTGCACTTTTCTAAATTCTTTCATCAACTCCGGCGATGAAATGCAATAACCCAATTTCCATCCGGTACAGTGATATGTTTTGCCAAACGAAAAACAAACAAAACTTCTTTCCAACAGATCGGGGTAACATAAAATACTTTGGTGTTTTATTGCATCAAAAATTAAATGCTCGTACACTTCATCGCTTAAAATTAAAATATTGGTATTGGCAACAATGCTTCTTAATTGTTCAATATCGTTTTCGCTCAAAACCGCGCCGGTAGGGTTGTGTGGCGTGTTGATCATGATCATTCTTGTGCGCTCATTCACTTTGGATTTTACTTCATCCCACGGAATAGAATAATCGGGATATTGCAGCGAAATTAAAATTGGCTTGGCACCATTGATCTCAATGTTTGGAATATAACTGTCGTATGCCGGTTCAAAAACTATCACTTCATCGCCGGGCTGCAACACCGTTGTGAGTGCAGTATAAATGGCATAAGTGCCACCGGGTGTAATAGTAATTTGTGTGTCGGCATTAATTTTTGTTTCGTATAATTTAAAAATTTTTTCTGCTAATCTTTCGCGCAGCAAGGGCAATCCGTTCATGTGCGCATACTGATTAAAGCCATTTTTCATGGCAGCATTTACCAATGCAATTAATTCTTCGCTCATCATAAAATCCGGAAAGCCTTGTCCTAAATTAACAGCTTTGTGTTCAACAGCCAACGAACTCATCACGGTAAAAATGGTGGTACCAACAGTTGGTAATTTGGAATGGATTTGCATAGGATGAAGTTAATGCAATCTCTATTTAAAAAATTAAAACACTAATTTATTGGTAAGTTTTCGCAACTGGACTTCAGCAGCTTTAGCAGCATAACTTAAATTGATCAATTGATAGCCGGCATTCTCAAATGTTTGCTGGGCAACCTTTACATCTATGATGGTTGCCTGACGTAATTGAAAACGCTGCATCACCAGATCCAATAATTGAAGAGAAAGATCATAATTTTTTTGTTGTGTTTCCAATTGTTTTAAATTGGAAACATAAGCCTGCCACGTTTTTACTGCAATTGATGTGTATGATAACACCAAAGTATCTTTAATTAATTTGGAAATATTGGTAGAAATATTTGAAACCTGATATTGTTTTTTATAAATGTATCCATTGAATATGGGCATGTTTAAACTTATGCCTGCATAAGGGCCATAGTTTTGATTAAGCAAAACAAAACCGACTGCACTTTGGTTTCTATTAAAATTATATCCTGTATTTAAACTAACCATCGGATATCGTTGCGAATTTATTTCTGATTGCATCAATTCATTAATACGTATTTGTTTGTCCGCAGCAATTACGTCGGGATTAAAATACAGAGATGAAAGAACAGAATCTAATTTTAAACTTTTATCAACGATAATAGAATCATCAATATTTATTACAGAATCTGTTTTTAAAGTAAGCAGAGTTAATAAATCGGTCTTTCCCTGATCGATAACTAATTGCTGGCTTTCTAATGCCTGTAGTTGCGCATTTAAATCTAATTGCGATTGAAATAAATCGGCATTATTAGATAGCCCGATCTCTTTTTGTGCTTTTACAATATCTAATTTTTGTTGAGAGACATCGATAGATTTTTTTAGTGTTTTGGCATAACTGAGCTGACGAATAATATCAAAATATTTCAGCATTACATTAGATGCAACCAGCAATCCCCTGGAAGTTAACTGTACTTCACTTTGTTGCTGAACCTGTTCTAATCTTTTTTTCTCATTATATATTCTTCTACCCGAATACAGGGTTAAATTAACCGCTACTCCAACTGATGCAGTATTACTGTTACTTCCGCTTTGGTCGTAATGCTGGCCAGAGCTGAGCTGTTGGTTTACATTTAAAGTTTGTTCATTATCACTTGCATTTATTACAGCCGAAGGCAATCCTCCCGCAACACCGTAATTGTTATTTATTACGTTAATGTCAACATTTTTTTTGGCGATCTTAATTCCCAGATTATTTTTTAATGCAATATTTACAGCATCTGAGAGTGTTAATGTGTTTTGAGAGTAACTATATGACTGGGCGATTAACAAAAAAATTAGAATGACTCTTTTCATGTTGTTGAAATTACCAAGACTTCTGCTTCATCAAAATATAATTACACAAATGGGTGAACTAACTAACAAAAGTGCCCACATCCATTCCTTCCACAACCTTTAATAAATTTCCCGGGATATTCATATTAAAAACAA
>JAGWPQ010000366.1 GCA_028877045.1 Bacteroidota bacterium
ACCGATAAAAACTGCGGCATCGTAAATATTTTGTTCTTCAAATAAACAGGAATGATAAAGATCGCAACAACAATCAATGCCCCGGCCGACATCCATTCATAAGTTGAAATAGCAAGACCTAATGCAAAACCGGAACCACTCATTCCTATAAAATGTTCTGCAGAAATATTAGATGCAATCAATGATGCCCCAATTGCCCACCAGGTTAGAGACCCTTCGGCCAAAAAGAAATCTTTGGAACTTGATGTGACTGATTTCTTTTTCTTATAAATGTAAATGCCATAAGCAGATACCACAATAAAGTAAATAAAGAAAACAATGTAATCGGCAGTTTGTAAGGTATGCATTGGCAGCTTTTCAATCGTTAAAAAATATTTTCAATATAGAACATCTCATACTTTTAAAAACCATTTCTTTTTATAAAAAAAGGATAATACCGCAAACTGAATAACAGCAACACCTATCCACAACAGAGATGAATGCCATATTGTTTCGGTTTTATTAATCACACCACCAAATAAGAATTGTGATGTATGTTCAAAATCAACCACACCATGAGCCGCCATATAAATTAAAATGGAATTACAACCAACCCACACTAAAGGCATTGACCATTTTTTATATCCGGCAACATCTATTATCAAATAAAAAAATGAAAGAAGTAATACACTCCATCCACCTGCAAATAAAACAAAAGAACTGGTCCACATATTTTTATTTATCGGGAAAACAAAACCCCATAACCAACCGGCAAGTACAAGTATCAATCCTGCCAAAGCTAATACCACAGCCTTTTTCAACTGATTCCATTTATCAGCATTCATTCTCAAAAACTGACCTGCAAAAACACCCAGCAGTGCAGAGCAAACAGCTGATATATTTGAGAATAATCCTTCGGGATCGTACACTACGCGGTGCAGTTTCCCGGGTAATAAAATCCTGTCGATATATCCTTCTAAATTTCCTTCGGGACTAAGAACACCGGCACCAAAACCAGGTACAGGTATTAACATCATTGCCGCCCAATATGCGAGCAATATTCCAACAAACCAAATAATTTGATAACGCAGTTTGCAATTGAGAAAAATAATGGCTGCGAAAAAACAACTGATCGCAATCCGGCTCAGCACACTGGCAAAACGTGTGTTTGCATACCCGTTCAACTGCAATGCGCCGTTAACGATCATTCCGAAAATGATTAATAAAACTGTACGTTTTATTAACGACCGATAAATTTTTCTCTTGCCGATTGTTTGGTTCATTCCGGCTTTTTCCAAGCTATTATTGAAAGAATACGGCATGCTTACACCCGCAATAAAAATAAACAGCGGAAAGATCATGTCGTAAAAAGTAAATCCGTTCCAGGGTGTATGATGCAGTTGATTACTGATGCCGATAATTATTCTTTCAAAAAAAGATAAATCATTGTTAGTAGCAATTTGCCAATTGTAAGGATTGCGAACCAAAGCATGTTTGGCCATTACTACATCTGCAAATCCATGAAAGATGCCTTCGCCGCTAATGATCCAAAACATATCAAATCCCCGCAGTGCATCTAATGATTGTAAGCGAACTGTAGGATTTGTTTTATTTGAATTCATTGGAGAAATTATTTTGAGATAGTTGTTTTATAAATAACATTTCCTTTATCATCAATGGTTTGAACCATTACCTGATCAGATGTTACAGAAAATAACATAAAACCATATTCGCTTGCAACCATCTTACTTTCGGGTATCAAGTGTACCGGTGTTTTTTCTGATGCCGCTCCCGAAATAAAATGCTGTGTTTTACTATCAGCAGCTTTTAAATGTTGCAGGCTGTGTTCATGTCCCGTAAGATAAAGATCAACAGCATATTTATCAAACAAAGGTTTTAAAGAATTTCGAATGGCTTTTGTATCATAAGCATCTGTCCTACTGCCGCCCGAATACATTGGATGATGACCAACAACTATTTTCCATTTAATATTTTTTGACGGATCGCTCAATACTTTTTCCAACCAAATTTTTTGTGCAGTACTGTCCTGCGTTTTTACATTAGGGCCATATTCAGCATTGCTGTAGAATTCTGGTATCAATGGGTTTGTATCGATGAATGCAATCAATACAACCTTACTTGTGTCGCCATTAATAAAAAATTTTTTGGCATAATAACGTGCCGGCATTTTCCATCTTCTGCTTATTTTGGAATAAGCAATTTCTGCATCGGGATTTGTTTTATAATCGTGATTGCCAAGTACCG
>JAGWPQ010000367.1 GCA_028877045.1 Bacteroidota bacterium
AATGTGTGGAACAGGTTCTTCCATCAAGTATGCCCGCAGATGCAAGCATAAATGCACCCGAACACATACTTGCTACTTCAGCACCAAATTTATATTGCCGTTCGATCCAATCAATCAACAATTGATTTCCCTTTTCTGCTTTAGTATAACTGCGTACCGATGAAGCAGGGATGATAATAAGGTTGGTTTTTTTGATAGCTGAAATATGAGTATGCGGTTGCACTGTTATTAACCCGTCAGCGTAATTCACTTTCTTCGATACGCTTGCTGTTTCAATTTTATATATCTCTTTTCTTCCGTTCTTTTTCCAGTAAGCGTTTGCTTCCAAAAGCATATCTAATGCTCCTACAATACACGAGACCGTACTCAGGCTGCTTTGTCCGTCAGGAACAATAATGGTAATGTGTTTCATTGCAAAAAAATTTCAATAAAGATAGAAAATAATAATGTCTATATCACACCATCAAGAAGTCTATTTCACACCCCCTCCCATTATTATTTTGAGAATATTTTTGTTGTATACAATTCAAAAATCTAAAACCTGACAAAAATGAAAACAGCAGATTTTACAACCACTTTATTGGTTGATCAAACCCCGAAAGCAACTTTTGATGCTATCAATAATGTTCGCGGATGGTGGTCGGAAGAAATTGAAGGCGGCACCGATAAACTACATGATGTGTTCCTGTATCATTACAAAGATATTCATGTGTGTAAAATGAAATTAATAGAAGTTGTTCCTGATAAAAAAGTGGTATGGCATGTGCTGGACAACCATTTTAGTTTTACAAAAGATAAAACTGAATGGAAGGACACGATAATCAGTTTTGAGATATCAGAGAAAGATAACAAAACACAGTTGCGTTTCACTCATGTAGGCTTAGTACCCGAATACGAATGTTATGATGTTTGCCACGATGGTTGGAGCAATTATATAAACAACAGTTTGCGCAATCTGATACTTACAGGTAAAGGACAGCCCAATCCTAAAGAAGGTGATGGCTTCAATTTTCAGTTAGCCGAAAAATGGAAATTGAATTAACAACAAAATCTAAAAACCGTTGTTATTAATCAATAAAAAAAATATACTATGAATGATCAGAATTTCAGTGCCACAATATCAGTAAATAAACCGGCAACAGAAGTTTTCAATGCCATCAACAACGTAACAAAATGGTGGACAGAAAATTTGGAAGGCAGTTCGCATAAATTGAATGATGAATTTGAAGTTCGCTTTGGAGATGTGCATTATTCGAAGCAAAAACTGGTTGAGCTTGTTCCTGATAAAAAAGTGGTATGGCTTGTTACAGACAGTAAGCTTAATTTTCTTTCAAACAAAGAGGAATGGACAGGCACAAAAATCAGTTTTGAAATTTTTAGAGAGGATCATAAAACGCAACTTCGTTTTACGCACCTGGGTTTGGTCCCCAAAATTGAATGCTACGGCGACTGCTCGAATGCATGGAGTGATTATATAAATAATAGTTTGCAAAACCTGATCAACACAGGAAAAGGTCAGCCTACGCCGAAAAAAAATAATGGATAGTAGCAAAATAAAAGCCGGGTTAATATTTTTCTATTTGGCATTAGCTTGAAAATAATTTTTGTATTTTCAAAAATTATCAACAAGCTATAAATTATGCAGGGATTGAAATATAGAAATGCAACACAAAATGATCTGACAAAAATTGTTGAGATATATAATTCAACAATAGCTTCCAGAATGGTTACGGCCGATACAGAACCCGTATCAGTCAGCAGCAAACAAAAATGGTTTGATGAACACAGTGCAGATAAAAGGCCACTTTGGGTTATTGAAGATGCGGCAAATAAGATCATTGGATGGGTCAGCTTTCAATCTTTTTACGGAAGACCTGCTTATGATGCAACAGCAGAAATAAGTATTTATTTAGACACAGAACAAAGAGGTAAAGGCTTAGGCAAAGGAATATTACAATACTGCATTGATCATGCGCCAAAGTTTGGTATCAAAACTTTATTAGGATTTATTTTTTCGCATAACGAACCAAGCCTGAAATTATTCAGGCATTTTGGTTTCGAAGATTGGGCAACATTACCCAATATTGCCGTACTCGATGGCATTGAAAGAGGATTGAAAATCCTTGGAAAAAGAATTGCAGATAATTAAATTAGTTGTTATAAAACAATATCAAAACCTAAATCAATATTCGCATGACAAAAATTACCGACGATTTCATGAAACAAATGATGGCAACTACCAAGGCTTATACAATTGTTATCCTGAAAGAAGGACCCAACCGCAACCGGCCCGACATCAATCAAATCATCTGGGAACATGGAAGAAGAAATTTTTCGCTGCGTGCCGATGGGCTCCTGTCGGTTGTTTGTCCCATCAGGGATGGCAGCAATATAAACGGTATCGGGATATTTAATACTGATGAAAATGAAACAAAAAAAATAATGGATGATGATCCCGGAGTAAAGGAAGGAATTTTTATTTATGAGATCCATCCTACCAGGAGTTTTCCGGGGGATAGTTTACCAAAATAAATTTACAGAAAACAATGATTCCTGTTTTTCAATTGGTTGAAGGTTTTGCAACCCATTGAACTTTCTGTATCCGGATTATCAAAAAACTTCATCTGCAAAAATGAAATTTGCGGATGAAGATGCTATCGATTTTAAAGAATATCATTCACTTCACGATCTTCACCACACTCAAAGCACTGAAAGAATATTTTAATCCTGTTTTTATTTCGGTGCACTCATAACGCTTCACACGTTTTTTTTCTTTCTTAAAAACACGCCCATCCTCGGTTTTAAACAATGCACCTTCGGGTAATTCGGCAACATGGTGCACACCATCCATCTTTTTAGCATCGTATTTCCTCAACACCAATAGCAATGCGGTTTCGCCATTGGCAGTGGCCGCAGGATTAATGATGGAACGCTGCAAGGCTTTTTCAATATCGGCAGGAAATAATTGATGCTGCACAAAATCGATCAATAGTTTACTGTAATTATTTTTCCATTCTTTACCATGTGCTTCTACCCTGTTGCTGAATTGTTCGAAAGTCAACAGATGAGCTAACTCGTGTAATAATGTAATTAAGAATTCGTATTTATTAAGATTACCGTTGATGCTGATGCGATGATTGCTGCCCATAGCCGGGTGACGGTAATCGCCCAACACCGATCTTCTTTTTTTGGTAACTGTGAGATGAACTTTATAATGATGAATATAGTGCACCACTAAATCAAAACTTCCTTCGGGCAAAAAGTTTGCCAGTGCCTGCATGGGATGTTCACTTACCGGCATTATTGTTTTGATTGGGTTTTGATGCAATGCGTACCTCTATAAAAGAATAAATGACATATAAGATCAATCCTGCAAAAATTGCTTTGATACTTCTGTTTTCGCCGGCGACGAATAAATAAACAACGGCCGAAATGCCCAATACCATTAGCTTTAATACTGTTGCGGCCATAACACCGCGAACAGCAGCATGCGGATTTTTTTTATCCACAGGCTTGCTGTGCATTGCCAGGCTAAGCACACTTAAAATAAATAATAATCCATTGGCAGCAAATACAACAAAGGGATCGATCTTATCCTGATCCATTTCTTTCTGGTAAAACAATACGAGGCTATTGATCAAAACAAAAGCAAAAAATAAAGGGAGCATCTTTTTTGAAAATGATTGCTGTTGCTGCATAATTATTTGTTTGAAGTATCTCTGAAAACTTTTATCATCATTCCAACGATCACTATTAAAGTAAAAAGCAATAATAATAAAGGAAATTTTAAGTTTAATTTTTTATCAACCCAATCGCCTGCATATACTGCCAACAATAAACTTACGGTTAATTGTGCAGCAAATCCCGAATACTGAATTAAAAGCTGATTGCGTTTATCTTTCATTACAATTAATCGTTTGAAATTTCGGGTTTAGGAACCGGTATGGCTACCGTATCTCTTTGTGTTGGTGCAGTTCCATTCAATACTTTTTTTAAACTTTCCAGATATTGTTCTTTAAACTGAATGCTTTGTTCTAAAGAATCGGTACGGATCTTCAGCAATTGCAATTCAGCCCTGCTTTCCCTGGAACCATAACCGGGGACATAATATTTTAAAGGCGTAAATACCACCAATGCCACCGACATGCTTACCAATAAGACAAAAATGGTGCTGAACCCAACATACACACTTAACCTTGTAAGTTTAAAAGTTACCACCTCCTCATAAGTATCATCATTCATTATCACGAGGCGATACTGGTTATTTAATCTTTTTAAAGTGTTTTCGTTCGTTAATTTTGCCATTGTGTTAAATAGAGATTAAAGGTACGAATTGATTCAGACCTCAAACATACTGAATTGAAAAATAACTGTACTTTTAAACACTACTTATTTGATTCCAGTATATGACTTTTCTTCATAAACATTATTTTATAAAATTATTTTTATCATCAGCAGGTTTGTTGTTGGCGATCATTGATTTTGCCCAGCCCAATACGACTGTTGATCTGGATAAAAGTAAACCCAAACAATATGAAGAACGAAAACTGACATCGGAAAAAACCGGTGATACAAAATTTACCGCGTCCAAAAAATTCTTTCAAAACACTTTCACCCATTACAATTATTATTTTAATGCCAACGCCAGACTGGGTGAGGTAATCAGCAAAGCAAAGTCGTTGAACAAAGACGATTATACAAAATTGCTTTCGTTTTATAATTACAGCCTGGATGCAACATCCAAAGAAAAACAATTGCTTGATTCGGTAATCTATAAATGTAATGCCGGCATTTTATTGCACGACCTGAGAAACGATTGGGTAGATGATCTGTACATGTTATTGGGTAAAGCATTTTTATTGCGTAAGAATTTCGATTCTGCCGAACAGGTTTTTCAATACATCAATTATGTCTATGCCCCCAAAGATGATGGTTACGATATTTTATTGGGAAGCAACACCAGCAATACCAATGGCGTATTTACCATTGCCACAAAAGAACAAAAGAATTTAATTCATAAAATAACAAACAAGCCACCGGCACGTAATGAAAGTTTTATATGGCAGGCCAGGAATTATCTTGAGCAAAATAAAATTGCCCAGGCATCGGGATTGATTGCCATTTTAAAAAACGACCCTTTCTTTCCGCAACGGTTGCAAATCGATCTGCACGAAATAATTGCTTATGCGTTTTATAAACAACAGATGTACGACAGTGCTGCATTGCATTTGCAGCAGGCATTAAACAATGCTGCTGATATTGAAGAAAGATCGAGATGGGAATTTTTATGCGGACAATTATTCCAATTATCAAAAAACAATGATGCCGCCATTGCCATGTTTGATAAAGCAATGAAACATACCATCGACCCTTTTATGGATGTGTATGCCAGATTAAATATTGTGAGACTTTCTTCGGCATCGAAAAAAGAAAATGCTTTACAAAATAATCTCAGCGAATTATACAAACTTGCCAAACACGATAAATTTGAAAACTACCGCGACATTATTTATTATGCTGCTGCTATTTTACAATTGGAAGAAAATAAAACTACTGCTGCAAAAAATGATCTCTTAAAAAGCATCCGGTTTAATGTTGATAACCTGTCGCAAAAAACGAAAAGCTTTTTATTGCTGGCCGACATTAATTACAATGAACGATCGTTTGTAAATGCTTCCACATTATACGACAGTGTACAAACAAACTTTTTGCCGGCATCCGAAAAAGAAAAAGTTGAATTACGAAAACCTGCCTTAAAAATCATCAGTAAAAACATTACTAATATTCATTTACAGGATAGTTTATTGCAACTTGCCACTTTAACCGAAGCAGAAAGAATTGCTGCAGTAAAAAAAATATATAAACAAATCAGGAAAGAGCAGGGATTGAAAGAAGTGGATGATGGAAGTTTTGGAGGTTCATCCGGCTTATTGAATTCGAATAACACTTCAACCGATCTTTTTAATTCGGGCGGTGGCGGTACGGGATTTTATTTTTTGAATGCAGGATTGAAAGCACAGGGAAACCGCGATTTTAAAATGCTTTGGGGCACAAGGCCCAATGCCGATAACTGGAGAAGATTGAATGCGGTGAACAGATTTGCTGCACAGCCCAATAACAAAAATCTATTGTCAATGGACGTTGACCAGTCGGTGAACGATGCCGCGAAACCTAATGCTGCAAAGGATATTACACCACAGGGTTTATTGTTGAATATTCCGTTAACACCCAAAAAAGTTGCAGATGCGCAACAATCTATTGCTAAATCTTTATTTGATAATGGCGAAGTCTTTCAGAATAAATTAGAAGAATATGCCGTTGCAGTTGCTTCGTACGAGACATTATTAAAACGTTTTACCGATTACACTGCCACCGAAAAAGCACTTTTCAACCTGGCTTTTTGTTATAAAGAACTGGGAAATAATGTTGCATTCGATTCGATCAAAAATATAATGAATAAAAAGTTTCCGGATGGCAACTCAACATTTAAAATTAACGGCGGCGAATTTTTAAATAAGAACGACAGCAGCGTTGCCGTGGGCAGCTCTACCAAAGAATTTATCAGCAAAGAATACGAAAATATTTACAACTTATTTATTGAAGGAAGATTTCAGGATGCGGTAGCCGAAAAACAAAAAGCCGATCTGTCGTTCGGCAAAAAATACTGGACACCACAATTACTTTTTATTGAAGCCATCTACTATGTAAAACAAAATCAGGACAGCATTGCCATCAACCGTTTGCAGGAACTGATGAATAATTTTACAAAAACGCCTTTGGCCGACAGGTCAAAAACAATGATAGATGTTTTAAAAAGAAGAAAACAAATCGAAAACTATCTTACCAATTTGGAGATAGAAAAAAACGTGGATACAGTTACAAAACGTGTTGATCTTTATGCAGCAAATGCCGTAACAGCACCGCCTAAAGAATCGATGAAAAAAGATTCAGTTGCAAAAGTTGCAGCTAAAGAAATAAAAATGCAAAATGTCAACCCGATCGTACAGGCTCCTGTTATAACCAATAATACATTTTCGTTTGTTCCGGCCGATGCACATTTTGTTATGATCATTTTCGATAAGGTTGACCGTGTATTCACCAGTGAATCGCGCAATGCGTTCAACCGTTATAATCTTGAGAATTATTACAATAAAAAGATCGATCTCTCGTCCGTAAACATTAATACACAATATGATCTATTGCTGATCGGGCCATTTACCAATGCAGCCGAAGCTGTTACTTATGCCGATAATGTTGCAGCCAATGCAAAATCAAGGATCATTCCGTGGCTGGCAAAAGATAAGTATTCGTTCAGCATCATCAGCAATAGCAATTTAATTGTAATGAGGGAAACAAAAGATGTGGGCGCCTACATCAAATTCATTCACACTATTTTT
The DNA here is from genome assembly GCA_028877045.1 of Bacteroidota bacterium. Classification (GTDB taxonomy): domain Bacteria; phylum Bacteroidota; class Bacteroidia; order Chitinophagales; family Chitinophagaceae; genus CAIQDX01. Next base: position 7,398 of record JAGWPQ010000367.1, read on the forward strand.
CCTGATAAATTTTAACCAATAA
>JAGWPQ010000368.1 GCA_028877045.1 Bacteroidota bacterium
CAACATAGGGAAATTCTGATTTGGAACGTTTTATAAATTCAACACCGCTTCCGTCAGGTAAATGCACATCGCATAAAATGATATCAATTTGTTCACGCTGCATGACCCTGTTGGCCGATCTTAAATCAGCAGCTTCATGAACAGTGTAACCTTCTAAAGAAATAATTCTTTTTAAAAGAGAACGCAACCTGTTTTCATCATCTATAATCAATACTTGCCCTACTGACATAATACTAATTTTTTATTGCAATGATTTTTGATAGAGGTATTCAACTTTTAATTCATTTCTATAAGAATCGTAACTAACCAGATCATCATCGTTCTTTATTAGATCCAATAGATCATGAAATTTTAAATTATCCGGAAAACTCTTTTTTAAATTCTCTACAGTTAAGGGAATTAATTCATCAGTACCTGCAATGCTGAAATAATAAAACTCTTTTTTAATATTGCCTTTGCCACCCTGAACAGAAGTTGAAGCATAATGTTTATAGACAAACCATGGTTGGGTTGTTATGATTTGATATAATTCGTTTTTATAAAAACGATAATCTTCATTGTTACTGTTGTGATACCCAAACACCTGTTTTTTTGCAAGTGTCTTAGATTCGCCGGTTGTAATGACTTTAATTTTTGCAGAAGCTAAAAATTCGTTTAGTATAATTTTATTTCCGTTACTATAACTGAGATGGTGATTCAGAAAGTCTTCAATTGTAAGGTATAATCCTTGCGCAGATGTTGGCTTATTTTGAACTTCGGCAAATGCAGCTGAAACAACTAATAAAATAATAGCGGTTATAATGTTTATCTTTTTCATAATTATTTTTTTAGAAATGAATAATGAATGTTTAGTTAAACATCGGTTACACAATGAATGCAACCGATGTTTCTAATTTTATTAAAACCTTACTATCAAAGCAAGAATGCCTCTTGTTTCGGATTTAACTAAATCGGGCGTAAATGCTGAAGTACTAGGTATGTATGAATTTGGATTAAATGATGTTGACGGATTAGTTTGATAGCCGTTAGGTCCTGTAACACCGCCTGGTCCGTTGAAATAAGGAATACTCATATAACGATGTACTAATTCTAAACGAATGGTAAGGTATTCATTCGGATTATAATCAATACATGTTGATGCGTCCCAACCATCCATTTTTGCACCGGGGACAGCCTGACTTATGAACTGATCGGAGGCTTGGCCGGGAGGAACCAATGCCAAGTATCTGCTTGGGTTGTGTAAGAAACCACCACCAATTGTCCATCCCCATTTTGCATCTTTACCAAACCAAACTCGGTTATATACCATGCCACTGATGAAGTTGGATGCAGTAGAATCTCCAAATGCTGTAAATGTCATACCACCACCGGTTCCCCATTGAAAACCAAAATCTCCGGTTACTGTAAATGCAGCTTTTTTAATCCCCTTCGCTTTTGGATTGTCATAATATTTGTGTTGCCAGGTATTATCGGTATGAAGTCTTTTAACTTGAGGTATCCCTGCAACATCACTTCCGAAATAGTTATTACTGATAAACGAATTATTTGCATTAGGGCGATGTAAAATAGAAAAGCCCAATCCAGGCATTTTATTAAACATTCCATAAGACTGCCATCCATTGATAAACCATAATTCAATCTTTGTTTTTTCAGTGGGGAACATCTGCACTCTTATGCCATTAAAAAACCAGGGGGTATTATCTGAAGTATACGAAGGTTGATAACTCCAGTTCTCGAAGTTGTTATACGAGAACATCCCGATGTATGACATGAATATTCCCATGTCGACGTTGATGCCATGCCATTTATTAAAATGATAACCTCCGTAAGCTTCGCTTAAGTAACGGTAAGCATCGGGTAGATCATATTGTCCTCTGTAACCACTGTAATCATTACGCGGAACAACAGTTGACCTTGTACCAAATTGTGTCATGATTCTTCCGCGTACATTTTGATAATGAAAGTCACCGCCGATACCAACAAATGAAACTGTTGACTCATTGTTTCTTGATAAGGCAGTAGAACCTAAAACCGTATTATCAATTGGATTTTGATTGGAGCGTGTATAATTCACATCTACTGTAAAATCTGGAGTGAATATTGGTCCGTCCATTAATGCGGCAGATTGCCTGTTGTTTCCGTTCAACCATGAAAAATCTGCAAAAGCAAAAGGTGCACTTGGAGCTGGGGTAAGATCAGTTGAATCTGAACTTACCATGTAAGTATTTTTTCCAACTTTTTTTGTAAATGCTTTCAGTTTCTGATTGGATTGAATTACATCAAAATTTTTTTGATTAATTTTTTTTGCTTCCTCAAGCTTTGTCGTTGTAGTTTCTTGTGACTCTTTTTCTGTGATACTTGCCGTATTATTAGTTGTTGCTAAAACGGCTTTGTCATTCAAATTCTCTGAAGCAGTTAATTGTTGAGAAAATACATTGCAGTAAAGAAACAAACAAAGAATTAATGCAGTTGTGTTTCTGGTTGTAGCTGTTCTCATGTACTTGGTCTTTTTTAAGTGGTTAAATAACATTGATTATTTCATTACTGCCGAACAAAACGTTAGTGATCTAATAAGCCGATGAGGCTATAGATATTTCATATTCTGTGATCGATCAAATATGTTAATAGAAGAAAGGAAAAAGTATGCCAACGGCTAAAAATAAATTATGTCAGTTTATAATAACATAATACTGTAAAGGATTTCACGGCTTTTTTTTGAAATGGCCTACAAAAAATTACTTTAGCAAAATCATATCAAAATGATATGATAGGGTATGAGGAGGTTCGTATGGACCAATCAAATTCCAATCATGGTGGCTTTCACGAAATGCCGGCTTTTGATGTTTCTGGCTTCGGGGCTTTAGTTGTCTTTATCGGTTTACTG
>JAGWPQ010000369.1 GCA_028877045.1 Bacteroidota bacterium
AATGATTTGCTTAATATGATTTAAAAAGCTCTCCTGTAGAAACAGGAGGGCGTGTTTGTTTTTGAACCTTAGATAATAAAATTTTATTTTTTGCTTTTTTTAATTAATTATGTTTCGTTTAAAGATTTTTATTTATCTTGATTTCAAATAAGGTCCCTTTGTAGAAACAAAAGGACGTGTTTGTTTTTGAACCTTAGATAATAAAAGAACTTGTTTATTGATCTGCCGTTTTTACACGGCAGATTTTTTATTTTTTCATTTTCAATTTGCCTACTATATACGCTCCAACTTTAGTACCCAATTCATGTGCAATTTTATTAGAGGGTTCATAGTGTATACCACCATAAAAACGACCACGGATATTTTCTTTAGCTGCATCCCTGAACGAGCTGTACGACCTGTTCTTAATGCCAAATTCTAATTCAGTACTGTCGGTATAAGCTATATTATCTCCAAAAACACTTGTTAATGCTTCTGCAGCAGAAGCCGAAATAGTACAATGTCCGCAGGTATATTCAGGAAAAGCAGGTGTTTGTAAATATGGTCTCCAGTTTGCATCAAAATATTTATTGATGACTGTTTCCGGTCTTACAGTATTGTACGTATATTTTACTCCCCAGCATTGTATAAATGCATCAAACAAGGCAATCGCCGTTTTTGCAAATGCATATACGGTTGTAGGATAATCTGCTTTAGTTACTTTGGCTGCAATTCCGGTAATACTCATCCAGTGGCCTGAAGGAGAAAATTTCTTACTGCCAAACATTACATGTCCGGTAACATTCATTTTAAAAGCATTATCATCCCAGAAATCAGCAATATGCTTTTGTTCATCTGTTAAACTGTCCACTGCATTTTTAATGGAGATCACTTGTTTATAATAATCACTGTTCTTATCGGTTACATTAAATTTAAAAGGCACAGGTGCAAAAAATTGTTTAGCACTGTCAAGTACCAGTGTACGAATTTCAGCCCAATGAGGTTCTGTTGCAGAAAAATATCCCGGAGGTGTGGGTACCCAACGTGAAGGATCTTTTTCATTAATAGTATATTTTTCGGCTCCGCGTGTTTCCAAATAATTATCTTTCTTACTCCAGCTAATGATAACTGCACTTACTGTATCTGCAAATTTTTGTGATGCCTGCTCAATATCTTTTGGTAATCCTTTATCGCGGGCAACCTGCAAAATACTGTCTTTATATTTTTGCATACTTCCTTCCGGAAATGTGACAGATTCCCCAACTTTTATATATGCCAGTAATGCCGACAATTCATAATCAATAGGCTGATTAGCTTCCGGTTTAGGCAATTCATTCAAGCCATGCAATTGTCCCGCTAAAGTTTGATATTGATCCGGATGAGCTGCTACCATTATTTCATAGGCAGCAATGGCGCCATATGTATAATTACGTGCAGCAACCATTGGCGGAAAATTATTCCCCATTACAACATCATTCAGTTCATGAACAGTGTTGGTAAACAGCATCGGATCATGTAAATACGTTTTGTATTCGGTACTGTTTTTACAGGCTTGCAATGAGGCCAATATACAAAGGCCTAAAATGAATCGTTTCATTCTAAAAGTTGTTTTTAGGTTTATAAAAAAAATAGAAAAAAGGGAAGACTCCGTAAATGAGAAAATGCAGACTATGCCTCCGGAGGTTGATTTAACCTTTGTAAGAAGTTGAAACTTGTTACATCAATATTTAAAGAAAAGTATTGTGTTGCGTTTGAATCAAAATGAATGTTGTAAGATAGAAAATGATCATCAGTATAATCCTGTGTGGAAATTTTTACTGTATGAGTATGTGTAGTAGCTTTCTTTGAAGATGAATTATTGCTTACAAAATCATTGGCCAATTTATAAAACTCATCTCTGGCATTCTGAATACCTGTTTTTGCAATATTAGGGATACATAATAATTCGAGTGTATCATTATAAAACCTGCGTTTCACATATTTATAATTCACACCATTGATATCAATGTTTCCGTCTGTTCTTTCAAAATTTGCAGAGTTTACGCCGTAAGGAAGACTTGCAGGAACTTTGATGCTGATGAGGTCGGCTTCGTTATAATTATTTTCATCAATCAACGAGGCCAATTGAATATCGGCTTTGTTTTCAAAATAGTCCGATACCAAACGGTAACCAAACCAATTGAACATCAGCACAAGCAATAATAATATGGAAGCAAGTTTTTTCAAGCTCTGCAAAATAATAAAAAATTACCGAACAAAAAATGTTTTCTTTTCGGGCCCAACTCCTTTGATAGTAAGGCTTTTCCATTGTTTTGGCAATGCCGATTTTATTTGGGTAATCCCCTTTGGCGTAATTTCCAATCCGCCAAAGCCCATCAGCACACTTTGAATGATGCCACCTGCACCGGTAGCAAAATAAGGATTTGTGCCAGCTTTGGTTTCTGCAATCACATTAAACGGTGGATTTAAATTGGGGACATACGCATCTTTAAACCAATGAAATGCTTTTTCTCCATCACCCAACCGCGAATACAAAAGTGTAAAAATGGCCTGTGTCATCGCCGGCGTCCCTTCATTCGGAACTCTGGCAGAATAATATTCCAGGTCTTTTTTTATTTGTTTGGGATCGGTAATTTCTTTCAAGGGATAAGCCAATAAATTAACATCGGTTTGTTTAATTCCTTCGCCGTGATAAGTGGAGTGTTCTTTTGTTATGCCATCTTCAAATTTTAAAATGGGGATATTGTTGGCCACATTCATCCAATCTTCATCAGCATGTACACCAATTATTTTTGCTGCTTCGGTCGCATATTGCAAAACAGCTTTTGCAGCGGCATTGGTGAATGCATCATTGTCAACATTCTCGGCCCACTCATCGGAAGCAACCACATTTTTTATTTCATATTTTCCGGGACCATTTCTTTCAACACGGCTTGCCCAAAAATCAGCAGTCTCTTTTAATATTTGCCAGCCTTTTTCTTTCAGCCAATCTTTATCCTGTGATACACAATAATAATTCCATGCAGCTATTCCAACACAAGCGGTGATATGATGTTCGAACGGCCCGCTTAATGCCCACACAGGTGTTTCTTCTACACCCGTTGCTGCACTTTCCCAGGGAAACATCGCACCTTTATAACCGTGATTGAATGCATTTCGTTTTGCTGCCTCCAATCTTTGAAAACGATATTCCACCATGCTCTTTGCCATTTCAGGATGCATTACTAAAATTGCCGGATACATCCATAATTCTGCATCCCAAAAAACATGTCCGTTGTAACCCAGTCCCGATAAGCCCATCGGCGACGGGCTCAATGAAGTTCCTTCTCTTACAAAAGAATATAAATGATACAACATGCTGTGAATGTCTTGCTGCGACTGATCATCGCCATCAAC
>JAGWPQ010000370.1 GCA_028877045.1 Bacteroidota bacterium
CAGGAATGAAATTGGAAGGCGATCATTACGATGTGCTGCAAAAGAAAAATGCAAACAACCGTTGTGTTATTTGCGGGCATATTGATGAAGATTCACTTGGTTGCAAGGAATGGGATAATGGCCCTTTTTATCCGATGGGTTCGGTGCAGGGAAAAGTTACAACAGCCGCACTGGCAAAGGATATGAAGTTTTGGGCAAGGATGGGACACCCATGCGGACAAGATTTTATTGGAGAGAAATTTTATAAACTTCATCCCGAATATAAATGGCAGGAAAAATATTTGAAGGACATGAAATCGTATCCGTGGACTTTGTTTGAAGCGAAAAAATAGGATCGCTGATTATAATGATTGAAATATGATTAACACAGATCAATAAAAATCTGCGCACATCTGTTTCATCTGTGTTATCGGTGTGCTATTAATTTTATTTGCGTGGTACCCGTACAAAAAATTCTGTTCCTTTTTCAGGCGAACTTGTAAAACCTACAGTGCCGTTTAAATATCTTTCGGTTAATAATTTAATGGAATAAGTTCCCAATCCGTGGCCCTCGCCTTTTGTTGTAAATGATCGCTGAAATATTTGTGCCTGCACTGTATCAGGCATGTAAGCGTTATTATGAACTGTGAATATTACAAAATCACCGTCTTCTTTACAATTCAATCGTACATCTTCACCTTTTGTACTGGCATCTAAAGCATTCTTCAGCATATTAATTAAAACACGTTTCAATAAGACCTCTGCAGTTAAAATAATTACTGATGCTGCATTATCATCAATTAAAATATTTTTTGATTGTGCGTTTGTGTGATGAGATAAATAATAAACAGTTTCTTTCAGCATCTGAACAGAAGAAATATTGGTAAACTCGGGCTGCAATTCTCCTTTTTCAGCAAAGGTTAAAGCACGCTGGCTCATAATTTCTTCCAGCAACTCACCTCCCATTTTATTTACCAGCTTAATATATTCTTCATTCGCATAATTATTATTTGAGGTAGCAACTAAAATATCTGTGATTCCTTTTAATCCGCCGGCAATATTAATTACATCATGAAAGAATATTTTTTCCAGCATCTTGCGACGCTTGGCATCGCTGATATCATCTATGGAAAGAATAGAATAGTAAGTATTTTTAAACATGAATGGAGAAGAAGTAACACGCAGATCCAGAAATTCGGTCTTGCCGTCTTTATTTGAAGTGATACGGCATTCTTTTGTTACTTTTTCCATGGTCATCTGACTCTCCATGATGGCATTTACTGCACCACAGTATTTACAATTCTTTGATGTACCGCAACCACCATCGGTCAAATGAGAATTAACGCATTTGACAGCTTCGCCGGGACGTAATCCCAACAGTGTCTCTTTATCAACAATACCCAAAAATTTTAATAATGCTTCATTACCAAAAACGATCTGCCTTTCTTTATTTAAAATAGCAACAACTTCGGGCAAAGCATTTATAATTGTTTTTATGTATTCACTTCTCTCTAAAGTTTCAAAGTCAGATTTTATTTTTGTTTCCGGTGCTCTTTCGGCAGGTGCAAAAAATGTGCTTTTCATAAATATAAATTAGAAAATTTATCAATCAATTTTTTGTTTAGATTGAATGTAGTTCGTAATAAAACTACAATTAAAAATCAACTCTTAAAAATTATATTACCATTCGGCTCTTGCAGTCGGACCCACATCCAATGAAGAAAATTCTTTGGCCAAAAATTTATGATATGCAGTAATGGCGATCATTGCAGCATTATCGGTACAATATTCGAATGCAGGGATGAATGTCTGCCAGCCATGTTTCTTTCCTGTTTGCTGCAATGCGTTACGCAAGCCACTATTGGCACTTACGCCGCCTGCAATACAAACTTGTTTTACGCCGGTTTGATCAACTGCTTTCTTTAATTTCTTCATCAAAATATTAATGATGGTATATTGAACAGATGCGCAGAGATCGTTTAAATTATTTTGAATAAACCCTTCTTCCTGTTTTTGTAAAAAATATAGAACAGAAGTTTTTAATCCGCTGAACGAAAAATTTAATTCGGGTATTTGCGGTTCTGCAAATTTAAATTTTAATGGATCACCAAGTTTTGCATATTTATCTATCAAGGGTCCGCCCGGATATGGCAATCCCAACAGCTTTGCAGTTTTATCAAAAGCTTCTCCGGCAGCATCGTCAATGGTTTCACCAATCACTTTCAAATCAAGCGGTGCTTTTGCCAAAACAATTTGTGTATGCCCGCCACTTACAGTTAAACATAAAAAAGGAAAATCCGGTTTATCATCTGCGATCAAATTGGCCAACACATGTGCCTGCATATGATGCACTGCGATCAAAGGTTTATCTAATGCCAGTGATAATGATTTCGCAAATTGTGCTCCCACCAATAAACTGCCAATTAAGCCCGGTGCTTGTGTAAATGCAATCGCATCAACTGATGAGAGCTGACAGGAAGCCGATGACAGGGCCGCATCAACAACAGGAACAATATTTTGAATGTGGGCACGGCTTGCCAATTCAGGAACAACACCGCCATATTTTTCGTGAACGGTTTGATTGGCAATAAAATTAGAAATGATCTTTCCATCCACACAAACAGAGGCAGATGTTTCGTCACAGGAAGATTCTATAGCGAGAATAGTGATGCTCAATGTTAAATTTTAAATGTTAGATGTTGAATGAAGTGCAAATCTAATTCATCATTCAACATCTAACATTCAACATTTTTTATTTTGTTCTGATCGCTACAACCGGATCCATTCTTGCTGCTATGGCTGCCGGAATAATTCCTGATAATATTCCAAGC
>JAGWPQ010000371.1 GCA_028877045.1 Bacteroidota bacterium
AAAATATTTTTTTCGATTAATGTAAGTTCCCCTTAAAATTAAAAAAAAATTATGATGAAAATCAGTAATTGAATTTTATTTCTGATTATCGATAAAATCATTTACCAATTTAATATTGGCAAAACCTATCTTATTTAAAATCAAGGCCTGCTCCATTATAAAATAAGTTGGATTTGCTCTGGCTGCCGTTTTAATTACAGTTGCATCACATTTTAAGACAGGGACATTTTTAAATAACACGGTAGCTTTATCGGCGTCGGAAGTGATTAAATAAATGGGGATATTTTTTTTATTTGCAGAAAGGACCACTCCTTCAAAATCTTTTTTCCACTCTTTCATATTGCCAAAATCGCGGACAAATAATAGAATGTATTTTTTATTTTGATGTAAAATAAAATTTGTGGAATCAGCCCCATCAGTGGTTCGCAGCGAAAAATCAGTAATGGCAGGTGTGGCATTTCCCTTGTGGACCAATTTATCGAAACGGTCAACATATTCATAGGTAGAATCAAAATCGGCAGGAAAATTATTCTGACCAAATTCAACGATCTGATTATTTTTTTTGTACTTAAAGGTGATGGCAAAACTGTCAGGTACCGCTCCTACAGGCGCTTTCATCTCATTTAAAATATTATTTCCTTTTTTGTACGGCAAACAATCCAGAAAAGGCAAATATTCCAAAACATAAAACTGCACACTTATGGTTGCAGCAAATGTTACAAACAAAATTGTTGAAGCGATCCTTGCCGAAAAAAGCGATGTTGTTTTTTCGGGGTTGAAAAAAATAACTACTATCAACAGGAGCAATGCCGCATCTTTTGCAAAAGTATTGATGCCCGATAACGGAATGCAATCACCAAAACAACCGCACTCTTTTATTTTACCGCTGAATAAAACATACGCCGTTAAAAAAGTGAAAAAGATGATCAGCACCAGTAAAAACCAACTGAAAAATTTTATTTGCCAACCAATGATGATGGCAACACCTGCCAGCACTTCACACACATTCATGAATAAAGAAAAAAACAAGGTATAATCATCCAGAAAATGAATACCCCATGCTTCAAAAAATTCGAGCATCTTGTAACTCAATCCCAGCGGGTCATTGGCCTTGATCAATCCCGAAAAAATAAACAGCAACCCAACTATCCACCTGATGATCGTTATTACTGTTTTCATTTCATTCAGCATTTAAAATTAAAAATTCAAACATATTAATGTTTCCCTTCGGCAATCAATATCAAAGCAAAAACCGAATAGTTTAAAATGTCAACATAGTTGGCATCAATGCCTTCGCTCATGATCGTTACCCCATCATTCGACAAAATTTGTTTAATGCGCATGAGCTTCATCAAGATCAAATCGGCAAAACTTTCCTGGCTCATGTCGCGCCAAGCTTCACCGTAATCATGATTTTTATCCATCATGGTATTTTTTGCAAACGCAACATATTTATCGTACAAAACATTCACTTTCTCAACCGGAAGCTCTTCTACCTGCGGGTTTTGCAATTCTAATTGGATCAATCCTATCACCGCATAATTAATGATTCCTTTAAATTCCGATTCAATATCATCTCCAATCTTTTGCGTTTTTAAATCCTGAATTGTACGTATCCGCAAGGCTTTAATAAAAATCTGATCCACCACCGAAATGGTCCGCAACACACGCCACGCTGTTCCGTAATCCTTTGTTTTTTTTATAAAAATATCCTCGCAGCTTTTCACTGCTGCATCGTATTGTTCGTTTGTATTCGCCATATTTTTTTGTTGCCGGCTTTTGTATTTCAATTAAACTTCGTTGCGTCGCACACTTGTACGCTTTGTACTTTATTCAGCATTTAATTTCATCTTTATCAAACAAAAAAATTTCCTGCCAAACTAATTACCTTTGACCGCATTGCAAGATAATTCAAACCGCACAATGTTTACACTCAACTGCAAAGGAAGATTATTAATAATTGATTCGCCCGTTGTGATGGGAATTATCAATGCAACACCCGATTCGTTTTACAGTGGCAGCCGCAAATCTACTGTTGATACGGCTTTGAACACTGCAGAACAAATGCTGAATGAAGGTGCAACTATTCTGGATATTGGCGGGCAAAGTACCCGCCCCGGGAGCAAAAAAATTTCGGTTGATGAAGAATTATTACGTGTTATCCCTGTAATCGAAGCCATCAGCAAAAAATTTCCTCAATCATTTATTTCAATCGATACATATCATGCTTCGGTTGCAAAACAAACCGTTGATGCAGGTGCAGCCATTGTAAACGATATCAGCGCCGGATCAATGGATGCCGAAATGCTGCCAACCGTTGCCGAATTAAAAGTTCCGTTTGTTTGCATGCACATGAAAGGCACACCGCAAAACATGCAACAAAATCCCGTTTACGAAAATGTATCAAAAGAAGTTTTTGACTTTTTTAATGAAAGAATTAAAGCCTGCCAATCAATCGGAATAAAAGATATCCTTATCGATCCGGGTTTTGGTTTTGGCAAAACCATTGAACATAATTTCATTTTACTGAAAGAACTGAATATTTTCAAACAACTTCAAAAACCTTTACTGCTGGGCATTTCCCGTAAATCGATGATCTATAAAACATTAAATATTTCTGCCGAAGAAGCATTGACCGGAACAACTGTATTAAATACAATCGGTTTATTGAATGGTGCCAATATTTTACGCGTACACGATGTCAAAGAAGCTGTTGAAACCATCAAAATAATCAGCGCCTATCAGCAATAAAAAAGTTCCGCTTAATTAAGCAGAACTTTTTTATAATTATTTCTAAAAATTATTTTAAGGATGTTGTGGCATCTGCGGCATTTGTGGAGCAGCCGGAGGTGGCGCTACAGTAACATCAACAACTTCAATATCGAAAACTAAATTCGTAAAAGGAAGAATAACAGGAGGATTTCCCTGAGGCCCGTAAGCCATCATTGCAGGAATATAGAATTTACCTTTTCCACCTTTACCAAAAAATTTCAAACCTTCTTCCCAACCTGGTATCACACCATGTCTTCCTAAAACAACATTGATCGGATCTTTATGCTGAGCATCTTTACCTGTATTGGTATCAAATACTTTTCCATCTATGGTATAACCTTTATAAAAAACAGAAACTTGTTTTCCGGTATCTGCTTTAGGTTCTGTACCTGCATTTTCAATTTCAACCAAAACACCGTTCTCGCTTTTTTGGGTTTTTATATTTTTGTCTTTGGTATATTTTTCCAGATCAGCAATTTCTTTTGCTTTTTCTTTATCATTCTCTTTTTTATAATCTTCGTTTGTTTCTTTATCGCTTGCAAAAACATTAACAATTTCAAGTTTGCCTTTAATAATACCTTTTCTTACAAAAACATTGTTGTAATCGGGGATCATTCCCATTTTCTTCAATGTATCTACACTGAGAGAAAAATCAACTTTATCGCCTTTTGCGCAAAGCGGAAGCAATTCTAAAAAGCTGTATTTGCCAGCTCTTGCTGTATCGACCATCAGATAAGCAGGAATATGTTCGAATGTTGAAGTCAAGACCGAATCTTTTGGTCCAACAGTAAACCTGATATTCATTTTTACAAACTGACCTTGCTTTAATTTTTCTTTATTACCCCCGTGAGTAATTTTATAAGCAAGTCCTGATTTCGTTTTTTGGTACTGGTTGCAGCTAACCAATAAAATAGATGCTGCAAGAATTGATGTGATGATTTTCATTTTTTAATTATTGAGTTGGTGTTCGTATTGTTTTATTATTTGATAAAAATGTTTAACTGTTATTTCCAAACTGTCGCTGCTTCTGCCGCCTGCAGCATTAAAATGTCCGCCACCTTCAAAATGAAGACGTGCAAATGTATTAACATCGAAGTTACCTTTACTACGAAAGCTCCACTTTCTTTCCTCATCTCTGTCAATAACTATGGCGCCGAATTTAATTCCCTGAATGGTGAGTAAATAATTTACCAATCCTTCTGTATCGCCGGTTTTAATATCGTATTTCTGAATATCCGACTTTGGAATAAACATCAATGCAGTATTATATTCATATAAAACATCCATTCTGTTCAATAATGCATTCCCAATAAACCGTAACCGGTTCTCCAAAAAATTATCGTAAATATTTTCGTGGATGATGGTATGATCGAATCCTATTTCTTTTAAATGCGCCACCATTCTGTGAACAGATGGTTTGGTAGATGGAAAGCGAAATACACCTGTATCGGTCATCACACCGGTATATAAACAGGTAGCGATGTCTGAATTTAATTTATCAGAATGCCCCGATTGAACGATGAAATCATAGATCATTTCGCAGGTAGAACTTTTATCTGTGTCGCTGCTTCCATAATCGAAAGCTTCTTCCTGCGGTTGCTGGTGATGATCGATCAATATTTTTATGCATTTTGCTTCTTCCAAAGGCCGCTCCATATTTTTGGTGCGATGCAGTATATTAAAGTCCAAACAAAAAATCAATTCAGCTTCTTTAATAATATTTTTAGACTTTTCCCTGTTTGCTTCAAAATCAAGCACCTGCTTCGTTCCCGGCATCCAGTCTAAAAACTCGGCCCAATTGGTTGGAGAAATAACCGTAACAGTATGTCCCAATGATTTTAAAAAATGATATAATCCTAATGCCGATCCCATTGCATCGCCATCAGGTTTTTGATGTGTTGTGATGACAACCTTCTTTAATTCAGTCAAATGGGGAAAAAATTCAGTAATATTCTTCATATAACGGCGGCAAAAATAGAGGAATTATGTTTTAGAACTTGCTGTTTTTATTTTTTATGAAGAATAGTTTTCAGTGCTGCACCATTCAATCACAAAAACAAAATAAGAAATGCATTAGTTTTGCGGCGAAATTGAAAATTAAAATATGAGTAACAGAACATTTACAATGATTAAACCTGATGCCACTTCCAAGGGTTATACAGGTGCTATTTTAGATCAGATCATCAAGTCGGGCTTTAGTATTAAAGCTTTAAAGTGGACGAAATTAACTCCGGCTCAGGCAGGCGAATTTTATGCGGTTCATAAAGAAAGACCTTTTTATGGCGAGTTGGTAGATTACATGAGCAGCGGCCCCATCATTGCTGCCATCCTTGAAAAAGATAATGCAGTGGCAGATTTCAGAAAATTGATTGGTGCAACAAATCCTGCACAAGCCGAAGAAGGTACCATCAGAAAAAAGTTTGCAACTTCAATCGCTGAAAATGCAGTACACGGAAGCGACAGCGACGAAAACGCAATGATTGAAGGCGATTTCTTCTTTTCTAAATTAGAACGTTTTTAAAAAAATATATCCTGAAACAAAAAGAGGATGCAGTTTTTTCTGCATCCTCTTTTTTATGAAAATAAATTCTGCTTTCATACTTAATAAAAACAAAATCCCCTAAAAAATAAGGGTTTCAGGGATTATTTTATGTCGGGTGGACTGGATTCGAACCAGCGACCCCTTGCACCCCATGCAAGTGCGCTACCGGGCTGCGCCACCACCCGAAATCAAAGGGCTGCAAATATAAGAGCTTATCGAAATTTTCGGGGTATATTGCGCAAAATTTTCAAATACTCATGAAGATTCTTCTAAAGAAGGTTTTAATTGCCGATGCCAATTCTCCTTTCGATAATTCAAACAAGGATATTTTAATTGCTGACGGAAAAATAATTTCCATAAAAGATAACATCACCGAAAAGGCTGATACAACTATTGAAGAAGAGCTAACCGTTTCGCCGGGATGGATCGACAGTTTCTCTCATTTTTGTGATCCCGGATATGAATTTAAAGAAACCATCGAAACGGGTGCAGCAGCAGCAATTGCAGGTGGATTTACACACGTTTTTGTTTTGCCTAATACATTACCTGTTGTTCAAAGTAAATCACAGGTAGAATATATCGTTCAAAAATCAAAATCACTCGGCATAACAATTCATCCTTTGGGTACTGTTACAAAAAA
>JAGWPQ010000372.1 GCA_028877045.1 Bacteroidota bacterium
ATAAACTGTTTCCTGAAAGATGGTAGCATCGGGCCAGAAGTGTTGTCTGGTACCTGTTTTATCGGTTAAGCCAATTTCGCGTACATCATATACAGGAATACCTATTTTATATTCTTGTTCAAAAATTTTCCCTTCGCGCCAAACAGTGGTGTGCATATGCGTGCTAAGTGCATTTACGCAACTGACACCCACTCCATGTAAACCACCACTTACTTTATACGTATTTTTATCGAATTTACCACCGGCATGTAAAATGGTCATGGCAACTTGCAATGCACTAACACCTTGTTTCTGGTTAATGCCTGTAGGAATACCCCTTCCATCATCTTCTACCGATATCGAATTATCTTCATGAATAGTTACTGTAATATTTTTACAGTACCCTGCCAGGGCTTCATCAATACTGTTATCAACAACTTCGTAAACCAAGTGATGAAGGCCCTTTACGCTCACATCACCAATATACATGGCGGGTCTTTTTCTAACTGCTTCTAACCCTTCTAATACCTGAATACTATCGGCACCATAATTCTTGTTCTGCGCATCGTTACTGCTTTGTTGTTCCTCTGTCATAAATGCTTGTCCTGCTTGATTTTGATAAAATTTATAAAGCTTGCGAAAGTAAGGAAAATAAGGCGGTTTTGAACGATACGCAGCATCTATTTTTCCACTAAATTTTTATTGTTTAATCTTAATATCGACTTTATAATTTGAAGGCTTATAAAAATCTATGCTTACATCTTCCTGCCCAATTTTAAAAATGACTGAGAAAGGGAATACGATATCTTTCAAATAATAAAAATTTGATTTGTTTGTATTGGTGATGGCATCCATACTTAAATAGCTTCCTTTATTAACCAAAACACTTGTTATTTCAGGTTTTGGAAGTTGTCCGCTGCCTCCACTTTCAAGATTGGATATGGATGGTGCACCGCCAGAAACACTAGTTAAATAAATTTCTATCTGATAAGGACGTACACTTGTTTTTAATTCTTCCACCGTGGCTGTGTTAACCATATAGCTTTTACTGATTATTTTATATGCTTTTTCATACAATCCAACATAACTTCCTTTTTTCCAATATCCGGCTATTATACTATCCTTATTGGTTGGGGATACATAATGCATCACTCCTTCGCCTTCTTCGATCCCTTTTTTAAAATTGCCCTCATACCAGGTGCCATTTTTCCATGTATATTTTCCGGTTCCTTCGGGGATACCATTTTTAAATTCTCCTTCATAAGTATCTTCCCCAACTGCCTTACCTTTTCCGTTTGCCATTCCTTTTTTGCAATCACCCACATAGGTTCCCTGCAGTTCTTTCACATTTACAACACAATTTGTTTGTTGGGCAAAACAATAATCAGCCGATAATAACAGGATAAATAATAGTGTTTTCATTTGAATTAGTTAAGGTTCATGTATAAGGTTTATTAAAAATATTACAATTTTTTTGAACAGAAAAGCTCTCTGCAATTTTTAACAGAAATATTAAGGTTATTGTCACTAACTTGTTTCTTACAATCTTGTGACTTGGAAAATAGATGTAGATACATTAAATTTGCAGTTCAATGATACAGGCTTTAGATATATTAAAAGTTGCTCAACGCAACGGCATTGAGCCAAGCATGGATTTGTTGTACCAAAAACAACAAAATATTCCCGGCTCCATCCAATACGATATCCGCCGGTACTATGCCCAAAATCCATGGGTTGCCGAAGATACCGGTATGCTGGTCTATCATTTCAACGCAAAGAAACCTTCCGAAAATTATTTAGAGCTTCGGTATTGCACAACAGGCAACAGGTATTGTGAAGAAAAAAGTTGCTCGCAGTGCAAGCAATTACCAACTGAATCCTGCACCGGCAAACACAGAACGGTTGATGTTTATACTTTTCATTTCACTTCTACTTTTTTACATCAGTTCACACACAATGTAAAATTAAGTAATCGCAAAGATGAAGTGTTGGCATTCAAACACCCCAATGCTTTCAGCAAAATATTTTCTGTATCGGTAAAAAAGAGAAATATTTTAGACGAATTGCTGAACCACAGTTACAGCGGTGCCATGGAAAATATTTTTGTAAATGCAAGAGTTCACGAATTATTATTGTACAGTCTGGACTGTTTGATCGATGAGAAAGTAGAAGGCTTTACCTGCAAATTCCTGACCGATGACAGAAGCAAAGAATCTATTCTTCAGGCAAGAGAAATTTTACTGCAACATATCGGCGATCCACTTACCATCAAAGAACTCAGCCGCAAAGTTGCCATGAACGAATGTTATTTAAAGAAAGGTTTTAAAGAAATATTCGGTACCACTATTTTCGATTTTTATCAACAACAAAGAATGGAACACGCCAAATATTTGTTGTACGAAAAATCTTTATCTGTTACCGATGTATCAGCCATGCTCGGTTATTCTTCCATCTCACATTTTTCGGCAGCTTTCAAAAAACATACGGGATTAAAACCTTGTGAGTTGCTTAAGTAAGTTTAAGAAGTTCAAAAAGTTTAAGAGTTTTATTTTGTAATAATTTTTGTTATTATCATTTGTTTTCATGGCATAAACAGACGACATCCGCTTCTCTTCTCCTTTAGGAGAAGATACCTGAAAGGCAGATGAGGTTTGCGTCGCACACTTGTACTTTTAGTTTTCATGGCAGCAAAGAAGTATTTACATTTACTTCATGAAAAAAATAAGCATCGCAATTATTGCAATCATTTTTATTTCCTGCAACGGCAAACAATCAGTTGATCTGATCGTTCATAACGCAACAATTTATACCGTTGATTCTTCTTTTTCAACCACCGAAGCAATGGCCATAAAAGATGGAAAAATCATTGCCACAGGCAGCAACGATTTCATCCAAAAAAATTATTCGGGCAAAGAAAATATTGATGCACAAGGTAAAGCCGTGTATCCCGGTTTCATTGATGCACATGCACATTTTGTAGGTTATGGCAATGAAATATTTATCGCAGATCTGTACGATTCAAAAAGTTTTGACGAAGTTATAGAACGCCTGAAAACCTTTGCTGCTGCACATCCCGACGAAAAATGGATTCTGGGAAGAGGCTGGGACCAAAATAAATGGCCCGGTAAAACATATCCAACCAATGAAAAATTAAATCAGCTATTTCCCGATAAACCCGTTTACATCACCCGTGTTGACGGACATGCCGCCATCTGCAATCAAAAAGCATTTGATATTGCAAAAGTGCATGCCAATCAAAAAATTAATGGGGGTGATGTTGAAACAATAAATGGGAAATTAACAGGTGTATTGATCGATAATGCAAAAGAGTTGGTGAGCAATTTCATTCCGCAATTATCGAAAGATGATTATGCAAAAAGATTAATGGCCGCTGAGAAAAATTGTTTTGCTGTTGGTCTCACTACCATCACCGATTGCGGATTGAATTATAGAGATGTTGATGCCATTGATACATTACAAAAAGCCGGAAAACTTAACATGCGTTTGTATGTAATGTTGAGTGACGATAAAGAAAATTTTGATCGCTATCTGCCAAAAGGTCCGTACAAGACCGATAAACTTTTTGTACATGGCTTTAAGTTTTATGCTGATGGTGCATTAGGCAGCAGGGGCGCCTGTTTATTGCAACCATATTCCGATAAAAAAGATTGGAGAGGATTTTTATTAAATACAAAAAGTCATTACGACTCAATGGCTGCAATATTGGTCAATACTGAGTTCCAGATGTGCACGCATGCCATCGGTGATTCAGGTAATCGTCAAATTTTAATGACTTATACTAAAGTTTTAAAAGGGAAAAATGATAAGCGCTGGCGCATAGAACATGCTCAAATAATTAATGAAAGCGATTTTAATTTATTCGGGCAATCATCCATCATTCCATCTGTCCAACCAACACATGCCACCAGCGATATGTATTGGGCCGAAGAACGTTTGGGTAAAGAAAGATTAAAAGGCGGCTATGCTTACAAACAACTTCTGCAACAAAACGGATGGATACCATTGGGAACAGATTTTCCGGTAGAAGATATCTCACCTTTCAAAACTTTTCTGGCAGCTGTTTTTCGTCAGGATGCCAAAGGATTTCCTGAAAACGGTTTTCAGAAAGAGAATGCGCTAACCCGTGAAGAAACCATTAAAGGCATGACCATCTGGGCAGCCAAAGCCGATTTTTTAGAACATGAGGTAGGCAGTTTGGAAAAAGGGAAGAAAGCCGATTTTATTATTTTGGATAATGATCTGATGAAGGTTGCTGAAAATAAAATTCTTGATACAAAAGTGATAGCCACTTATCTGGGCGGAAAGAAAGTGTTTGGGAAATAACCTGATCATTCTTCCCGTTTCTATAGTTGTCCTTTGATCATTTCACCGAAAACATTCCAACCATTCCTTATCACCTTCTTATTACCAGATTCATACCTTTTGGCAGGTTTCTTCGGGAGTTCTTCGAGAACACTGCAATAAAACAGCAATAAGATAGTAGGAGATCACGAAGGAATTACGAAGAAAAGCAAATTAAAATAGCCCTATTTACCCTTAAGCTAACTCTTTTAAGAAGAAATACAATTCTGCACTTAAATATCCGCTTACAAAACTCAAAAACCTGTATGTTATTTTATTACCTTTGCTGCCTTTAAAATTAAGCAGGACAGGTGTTTTATGAGTGCTAAATACAAAGAATTTTCAGGACTGAATTTACCCGCCATTGAAAAAGAGATTTTGCAAAAGTGGGAAGAAAGCAATGCTTTTGAACAAAGTGTTTCGTTACGCGAAGGTGCTACTCCTTTTGTGTTTTATGAAGGTCCGCCCAGTGCCAACGGTATGCCGGGCATTCACCATGTGATTTCGAGAACACTGAAAGATATGGTTTGCCGCTACAAGACCATGCAGGGATTTCAGGTGAAACGCAAAGGCGGCTGGGATACGCACGGGTTGCCAGTTGAATTGGGTGTTGAAAAAGAATTGGGCATTACCAAAGAAGATATCGGCAAAAAAATATCGGTTGAAGAGTATAATAAAAAATGCCG
>JAGWPQ010000373.1 GCA_028877045.1 Bacteroidota bacterium
ATATTCTGCCTTTTTAAGAAGTTTTATTTTTTTTATATTTTTTTCGACCAGCATTCAACTTTCTGCACAAAATAAATTTACAGTAAGTGGTATTGTGAAGGATAAACAAACCGGCGAATTATTAATTGGCGCCTCTGTAAAATTAGAAGGAACAAATAATAATGCCATCACAAACGGTTATGGTTTTTATTCCATTACCGCTTCACAAAATGATTATACCATTTCGTTTAATTATGCGGGCTATCAAATCAACTCACAAAAAATAAATCTTAATCAAAATATTGAATTGATAATTGAATTGCAGCCGCAGTTGAATGTGTTGACAGATGTAATCGTATCAACAAAAAAGAAAAACGAAAACATCTCAAAACCCTTGATGGGCGTGGAAAAACTCAGCATGAAAGAGATCAACCAATTGCCTGTTTTATTGGGCGAAAAAGATGTTTTAAAAAGTATTCAATTATTACCGGGCATAAAATCGGCGGGCGAAGGTAACAGTGGCTTCTATGTTCGTGGTGGTGGTTCCGATCAGAATTTGATTTTATTGGATGAAGCACCTGTTTATAATGCATCGCATTTATTGGGTTTCTTTTCAACTTTTAATTCTGATGCAATTAAGGACCTAACACTTTATAAAGGTGGTATGCCTGCACAATATGGCGGCCGGTTATCGTCGGTTGTTGATATTAAAATGAAAGATGGCAATAACAAAGATTATACAGTAAGTGGTGGCGTTGGTTTAATTTCTTCACGCATCAATATCGAAGGGCCGATCGTAAAAGATAAGGGTTCATTCATCATCAGCGCAAGGCGAACCTATGCCGATATGTTTTTAAAATTGTCGCCCGATACTGTGATGAGAGGCAATACCATTTATTTCTACGACCTGAATGCAAAAGGAAATTATAAATTAGGAAAGAATGACCGTTTATTTTTATCAGGATATTTTGGAAGAGACGTGTTGGGCTTTGGCCAATCTTTCAGCACCGATTGGGGCAATGCTACCGGAACTTTGCGATGGAACCACATTGTGAGCAATAAAATATTTTCTAACACATCCCTTATTTACAGCGATTATAGTTACAATATTAAAATACAATCTGGTACCGATAATTTTAAGATCACATCACAAATTCGCGACCTTAATTTGAAACAGGATTTTGATTTTTATAACAACAGTAAGAGTAAAATAAAATTTGGTGCCGATATTATTCGCCATGTTGTTTCTCCGGGTCGAATTACTGCAAGTTCTGTTTCAAATATTAAAAGCACTGAAATACAAAATCGTTATTCGTACGAAAGTGCTATCTATGTTTCGCATGAACTAACTGTGAATGACAAACTGAATTTTGTGTATGGTTTGCGCTTATCTAATTTATCATGTGTTGGTCCCGGTAATTATTATCATTACGATCAAAACGGGAATACAATCGATACTGTTCATTATAACACAGGGCAAATTGTTGCAAGCTACTGGAATCTTGAACCACGTTTTGCAGCGAGTTATCAATTAGATGAAATAAGTTCTATTAAATTTTCTTATAACCGAAATGTTCAGAACCTACATTTATTAAGTAACGCAACGGCATCAACACCAACAGATCTTTGGTTGCCAAGTACCAATAATGTTAAGCCCGAAATTGCCGATCAGGTTTCGTTAGGTTATTTTAAAAATTTTAAGAATGATCAATTCGAATTTAGTGTTGAAACCTATTACAAATGGCTGCAAAATCAAATTGATTACAGAAGCGGCGCTGACCTGCAGGCCAATGATAATGTTGAAAGCGAATTGATATATGGCAGTGGAAGGGCTTACGGCATTGAGTTTTTTTTAAAGAAAAAATTTGGAAGATTCAACGGATGGATGGGTTATACTTTATCAAGAACAGAAAACCGTTTTGCAGAAATTAATAATGGGAATTATTTTCCTGCAAAGCAAGATCAAACACACAATATTTCTTTAGTGGGAATTTATAAATTAAATGAACAATGGACTTTATCGGGTACATGGGTTTATAATACCGGCAATGCAGTTACTTTTCCAAGTGGGAAATATTATGTGAACGGTCAGGTAATTTTTCTTTACACCGAAAGAAATGGTTACCGTATGCCGGCATATCATCGTTTGGATCTTGCCGCAACTTGGGAAAGCAAAAAAAATAAAACAAGAAAATACCAAAGCAGCTGGACCTATGGCTTGTATAATGTGTACGGCAGAGAAAATGCTTATTTCATTCAGTTTAAAAACGATCCCAACGATGCATCAAAAACTATCGCACAACAAACTTCGTTGTTTCGTTTTGTACCCAGTGTAACATGGAATTTTAAATTTTAATTTCAGAATGTAATTATCATGAAAAAATATTTCAGCATAACATTCTTCTTCATCGCAGCATTAACAGCTTGTACCAAAACCATTAATGTTGATCTGAATAATGCACCGTCGCAATTAGTGATTGAAGGCATTGTGACCAACCAGTCCACTGCTCAGGTAAATATTTCAAAATCAGTAACATTCAGCAGTAGCAATGATTTCCCGACTATTTCGGGCGCAACAGTAAAAATTACCGACAATTTAAATAATAAATTTATTTTAAACGAAAACACACCCGGTTTTTACAGCAACAGTAATTTATTTGGTGTGCCGGGGCGTACTTATAATTTATCTGTAACACTTAACGGAATTAATTATACGGCAAGTTCAACCATGCCGCAACAGGTAAACCTCGATACTTTGTTACTTACAAAAATTCCTTATTTCAATAAAATGCTCACAGTGGTGCAACCTCAATATACCGATCCCGCAGGTGTTGCCAATTATTACAGTTTTATAGAAACGATCGAATACCCGAATAAAAATTTTTCTGCTGGATTCTTTTTTGTTTGGGACGACAGATTCAATGATGGCGGTGTCAGCACAAGACCATTAATTGTTGCCGACAGCACCATTTCATCGGGCGATACTATAAATGTTGAAATGCGTTGCATCGATAAAAATGTTTACCGCTATTATAATTCTTTATCCAATCTTCAGCAAAATTCTACCACACCTGCAAACCCTGTAAGCAATATTACCGGTGGATGTTTGGGATATTTCAGTGCAAATACAATTCAAAGAAAAAAAGTGGCGATACCATAATTTTTTTGTTGACGAGCTTTTGTTTTTCATGGCATCGCCTGTTGCGTCGCACTCTTGTACGCTTTGTTCTTTATTCAGCATTAAGAAGCGTGCAATAAAAAAATAGCTAATCGTTTATGAATATCGGGAAGAGATTCTTTCCATTCTTTAACAGTTTTTGTTTTAATAGTTTCTGTTGATGCAGTAATATCAACAGCAATACAAAGTTTTGTTTCTTCCCGGCAATAATGCAAAAGGTCTTTTATCAGCTGATTATTGCGGTAAGGCGTTTCAATAAAAATTTGTGTGCAATTTTTTTTGTGCGAATTAATTTCCAGTTCTTTGATTGCATTTTTTCTTTCCAGATTATCGATCGGCAAATAGCCGCTGAACTGAAAATTTTGTCCGTTCATACCGCTTGCCATCAATGCCAGGAGGATAGAACTCGGCCCCACCAAGGGTTTCACCATTGCACCAATATGTTGAGCAGCATCAACCAAAATTTGCCCGGGATCGGCAACACCCGGACAACCGGCTTCGCTGATGATGCCAATATTTTTTCCCTGCTTTAATAATCGAATGAATTGTTGTTTAACTTCTTCCTCAGCTTTATGAATGGCGAACCATTGGTAATCATCAATCACCATTTCTTTCCACAACTTTTTCAAAAATCGTCTTGCCGTTTTTTCATTCTCCACAAAAAATATTTGACAGTTTTTTATTGCATCCAAAATATAATTTGGAATGGTTTCAATGGCATCATCATGCAAAACAGTTGGTATCAAAAAAACTTTACCTGAACTCATTGCACTAAATTAATTAATTAGAAGCGGAACTTTCTTTCAACGGATAAATACTTAAAGTTGCTGCCACTACCGAATAAGCGGGTGCCAAGGTCCATCCAACAAACGGCAATAAATGCATAGCATAAAAAACTATTCCGTTGCCAATGGCCAATCCTTTGTGATGCGAAATATAAACAGCGCTTTCGGCAATAGATTTATTATGGCGTTTTAAACTGTAATCGAGCATCGAGTAACCGTAATAGTAACATTCGATCAAAACAGCAAGTATAGGTGTAATCATTCCCGCAACCGGAACAACGCATGCAAACAAAATAGCAATGGCATACACAGTTTGTGTGATACCATTCTTTCCAGCAATACTAATTCCACGGAAAATATCTTTTGCAAGTTGAGCAAAGCTGAAAGGGAAATCTTTTCCTTCAATGATAGCTTCTGTTTTTTCGCTCAGGTAAGCAAACAATGGCGAGCCGATAATTAGGAATAAATATTTAAACAGCGAAAAATAAAACAGCATCATCAATATCCACAACATTAAACTTCCCATGGTAAAAAAGAAACCCAGCCACCCGCTGTTCATTTTATCTAACCAGGTTTTTAATCCGGTTTTTAAACTCAGCCATTCAATGAAATTATTGGCAGTATGTCCGAAATAATACATGCTGATCATAAAAAGAATGGCATATAAAATTCCCGGCACCAGGATCCATTTCATTAATTTATGTTTCTTTATAAATTCATGTGCCTGAAAATAGGATTGTATGGCTATGATAATTTCTTTCAGCACAGGGGGTAATTTTAGAATTGCAAAAATAACTGTTTAAAATGTAAATCGAAATGCAAAAAAACATCAACAAAAACTGGAATAAATTATTGCCTCAATTTTATCTGAGAACAAATGTAGTTACTATTGCGAAAGACTTGCTGGGTAAGGTTTTGGTGACACAGTTCAATGGCATTTTAACAGCAGGAAGAATTGTAGAGACCGAAGCTTACAACGGCGCGATCGATAAAGCATCACATGCTTTTGGTAATCGGCGAACAAAACGTACCGAAATTATGTTTTCGAAAGGTGGCTGTGCTTATGTTTATTTGTGCTATGGTGTGCATCATTTATTTAATGTGGTCACCAATACCGAAAATATTCCGCATGCTGTTTTGATTCGTGCAGTTGAACCGGTAACCGGAATAGAAACAATGTTGTTGCGAACCAATAAAATAAAACTGGATCATTCAATAACAAAAGGGCCGGGCAATGTTTCCAAAGCATTAGGCATTTCAACCAAATTAACAGGGAAAAGTTTATTAAGTGATGAATTATTTATTGCGGATGATGATTATAAAATAAATAAAAGCAACATTGTTGCCACAACAAGAATTGGTGTTGAATATTCGGGCGAAGATGCTTTGCTGCCTTACCGGTTCATCATAAAAAATAATCCCTTTGTAAGCGGAAAGAAAAATTATTAAACGAATAAATTACAATTATGAAACTAAAAAGTTCTTTATCGGTTGTTTTTATTTTCATTGTGTTTACAGCTTTCAGTCAAAATAGAAATCACTCGCTCAACAAAATAATCACGCAATACTTTTTGTTGTTAAATAAACACGATACTGTTGCAGTATCAAAAATGTATTCCGATACAGCAATACTTCAATCGCCTAATTGGGAAGGCAACAAAAAAGGACAGCAAGGTGCAAGAGAAGTGTACTCAAGATATTTCATTTCATCGCCCGATTTAAAATTCACGATCACCCACCTTGTAATTACCGGGCATACTGCAATTGTTGAATATACTTCGGAAGGAACGATGGTTCATCCGGAAGATGATGATGCCAAATACATGAATGGCAAGCATTACAGGCTGATGAATATTACAAGGTTTGAAATAAAAGAAAACAAAATTGTTGCTGCAATTTCTTACTTCGATCAGGTGGCTTTTTTAAGGCAGGTAGGTTTCTTCAATCAAAGAAAATAAATTATTTTACCGTAGCATAAACAGCATAATGTTTCAATACTTTTATTTTTAATTGATTATTTTCTACACTTACTTTTTTATACTCTTTAAATTGTTGCGCCTTATCTTTAAATCCAACAATACACGAAAACTTTTCTTTACCCGATTTTAAAACAACAATAGGCTGGATGCCGATATTGGGTATTTTCAAAGTATCAACAGTTTCTAATTCCTCATACTTTACTTTCATAATAAAATGAAAGGTTTTTGTTGTTTGATACACTTTAACTGTAAAAGCCCAATCTTTATTTAATGCATCTCCGGCATTTTCGGTAAGATCTGCAATTGGCCTGGAACTCACTGCTGTTCTGGTTTCTGGAATAGTATCAATGCCGATGATGGTTGTTTCTTTTTCAATGGCTTCCTGATTATTGCAAGAAATAATTGTGATTAGGGAAAATAGTACTGAGAGTTTTTTCATAAACTAATTCCTAAAACTTAGGGCAATTCAAAGGCTTTTCAGTAGAACGTTTATAAATATAAATGAGAGAAAATTCAAAGCCGCCCTGCCCTTGCGAAGCAGTTTTCAGCGATGAAGTATTGGCATCATATGTTATCCCTAAACGCATATTATTATACTCCAAACCAATATAAGGAATGATTGCATCGTTAAGCCTGATCCAGCTTCCTAAATATAAACTTGCAGGATTATCGCTCTCATTATTTGCAACAAGTTGCACTGCACCACCCAGCACAGTTTCGGAAGCACCGCCCTGAAAACTTTGCAATGCACTTAAATGCAAAGTGCTTGTCGCGCCAACCGGGAAATAAGTTCCAGCATGAATGGTTGCTCTAGAACTTAAATCGAAACTACCTCCGGTAAAATGTTGTTGAGGTCTTGTGATATGATATAAACTTACACCAAAATAAAAATTATTTCTGTCGGTAGTACTTCCATTATACAACACCCCGGCATTTACATCAACATAATTCGATTTTAAGGTAGTATTGCTGAATATTTCGTTTGTTACGCCGGTAAAGCCAACAGTAGTTAATTGATCTTCGAATTTCAGATCAGCAGTATTAATAAACATATTAGCATAAGTAACCTGAAAGCCTGCACTTAATTGATGATAACCCTCTTCATCTAATCCTTTATGATATGCTGTTGAAATAGTTGCATAATTAAAATTAACTGCACCTGCAGCACTATTGTCATTGTATGCCATGAAACCCAGTCCCCACGCATCGTTCGAAGGAATGTGATCCTGCATAATCCTGAAATCAACCGATGCCGTGCCGGTTGTAAAAGCATTATTTATGGTAGCCCATTGATTGCGATAATTACCCGCAATACGATAATTGCCGTCAAATTTCCCGGTAAAAGCAGGATTCAAAGTAAGTGGTGATGAAAAAAATTGAGAAAAATGAGGGTCCTGTGCTGAGACTTTTCCCAGCAAAAAAAGTATGCAACATATCATTGCAATTTTTCTCATACAAAATTTAAGACTCCTAAAATAGATGAAATGCTGTAAGAATAAATGATAAAAAAATGTTTTAACAAAAAAATCTTTCTTCCTCAAAAAATAACTAAGCCTGCATTTTTGTTCCAAAAGCAAGATCACCTGCATCGCCCAACCCGGGAACAATATATCCCTTGGCAGTTAACTCATCATCAATATCGCCACACCAGATTTTTATATCCGGACCACATTCACGCAAAACATATTCAATTCCAATAGTGCAGGCAATGGCAACTACAACATGAAATGTTGCAGGTGCATTTTCGGCTTTCATGTATTGAATTGTTTTTACGATCGATGAACCTGTTGCCAGCATTGGATCGCTGATGATCACAACTCTGTTATTTAACGAAGGACAACTCATGTATTCCAGACTAATATCAAAACTCCCGTCGTGATGATGCTTGCGGTAAGCCGAGATAAAAGCGTTATCGGCTTTATCAAAATAATTCAACATG
>JAGWPQ010000374.1 GCA_028877045.1 Bacteroidota bacterium
TGATATCACTTATATTAATAGTAATCCTTTTTTGTAATAGGCTAAAAGCTTCTATGATGCGTTCAACATTTTTTCGGGCTTCAAATGTTCCAACAAAAAGTAAGTATTTGTTTTTTTTGACAGGATATTGATCTGTTATATTCTCAAAGGCATTTTCAGGAACCGGGGTTAAAAAAAGAGGATCCACTCCCCAATAAACAACTGTAATTTTTTTTTCATCAATATGTAACCATTTTTTTATTTCTTCTTTTGAAAAGTTTGATATAGTGATGATCAGATCGGCTTTTTTTATGGCCTGTTCAATAAAAGGGATATAATAAAAATAAAACCATAAACTGCTGTTGAATTGTCGTTGTGAACGCATATGAACATCGTGTACTATTACAGCTTTTTTGCAAG
The DNA here is from genome assembly GCA_028877045.1 of Bacteroidota bacterium. Classification (GTDB taxonomy): domain Bacteria; phylum Bacteroidota; class Bacteroidia; order Chitinophagales; family Chitinophagaceae; genus CAIQDX01. Next base: position 400 of record JAGWPQ010000374.1, read on the forward strand.
TTGTGAAAAGTGGTGTATTATATTCAGGGCTTAATAGAACATCTATTTTTTTTCTGTAGCAAATAAATGGCAGTTGAAAGTGAACCCAGAAAAAGCGAAATAAGTGGCGTATTAATTTATGACTGATCTTTTTCCCTTTGGGTATTTTATAGGATGGCTTGCATTCGAAAATTTGTAACGATTCTTTTTTCAATAGTTGATCCAGAATATTGAGCGTTACTCTTTTGGTGCCGGCTTCTTCCAACAGAAGGTGGTGCGTATCAATGGCAAATCTGATTTTTTTACTTTCCAAAGTTTGTATTGATTGTTAAAACAATATCCGTTTATATTTTTTCAATTATTCTAAAGGAATGGCATGATATTTTTTTGATGATTGTTCCTTTTTTTCACTTTCTGCAACAATCATATTGATCATTAAACCGCTTAAAAAATAAGATGCAAAAGTAATGTAAATGAAGCTGTCAAAATAGGAAGTAACCAAAGGGATAATAAATCCTATTTTTAATAATACTGTAGCCAATATCAATTTTTTCTTTTTACCTGTTGCAGTTTTCAAAGCTTTTAATCCATCTTTTATTAATAATGCATATATCCATACATACACAATCAGCATTGCAAATCCAACCTGTACACCTACAATGATCAACTGACTTTCTCCGCCAACATTATCATTTGTTTCCATTGAAACCCTACCTGATGCACCCAATCCCATCCCAAACGGATGAGTGATCATTGCATTGATGCCATTTACCCACTCCAGCACATGGCCAACACTGGATGAGTTCTCAAAACTTAGAGTGGAAACAATATCATCATACAGATTTCCTCTCAGAAAAAAAATAACATAGATGACAATAAACAATATAAAAAGATGAAAGTAGTTAACTATTTGCTTATTGTGTGTAATATGCGCATAGCAGTAAATCAGGAAAAAATAATTTACAAATGCCGCTCTGGAAACAGCAAAAACTACACAGAAAAGCGTTGCCGAAAAAGTGAGTATATAAAAATTAGTGACTTTGATTTTATTTCTGTTGGTTGTAACAAGCCCCAAAAGAACAGAGAGGGTTAAAATAGATGCGGCTGAAAGTTCAAGCGGGCCTGAGAAAATACTGCCAAATCGCTTTAGTCCGCTTTCTGTTTCAAATGTATAGGGGAGATCATAAGTACCCCGTTCTTCTGCATGAAAGAACCTGATCATGAAATTCATCAACCCGGTTCGTGCATGTAAATGCTGGTAAGGGATTACTTCAAATAATAATGATACTATTGCGGCAATGATTAAGACTATGCAGATATAAGAAA
>JAGWPQ010000375.1 GCA_028877045.1 Bacteroidota bacterium
GTTTGAACGGTGAAATTTCTTTCGGCAGCAATTTCTTCAACGGTCTTTCCTTCCTTGTATAAATTAAAGCTCAGTAATTTTGTATCAACTTTTGGAGCTGTTGATTTTTCTTTTCTTTCTTTCTTAGGAATTTTTTCGTGAATGTTTGAGGATAAATTATTGGCAACAGAATATTTTAAAATCACATCCAAAAAATCCTGACCGAATTTTTGAATTTTTGCTTTTCCAAAACCATTTATTTTTTCCAATTCATCCAAAGTTTGCGGAAGATATTGTGCCATCTCGTCTAATGTTTTTGTACCGGCAACAATAAAAATAGGGATATCGGCATCGGCACAAATCTTATCCCTCAATAACCGCAATTCCCTGTGCAGCAAGGGATGCGGGCTATCAACTTTTTTATAAGCCGAACTGGCATAAGCATTCACGCTAAACAAAGGCAGCACAAAATTATTTTTCTGTTCGTGATAAACAGAAACATTAAACCCGTCTTTGCAGGATTGAATGATATGTTTTTGTTGCGCCAATTCAGCAAACAATTCTTTCAGATCATCATTGTAAGCCATCGAATATTGTTTGCTGTCGGTAACCGCCGGCGAAGAAGATAAAAATCTTAACAGCGCTTGTATTTGATCGCTGAAATAAACCGTCGCTTTTTTAATTCGCTCCTGCAACAACAAATTTTGTTCGGGTAAAATTTCATCCGAAAACAATTGTTTTAATTGCGATTGAAATTTTTTGCCAATCTCATCCAGCGCAATTAATTTTTCTTCCACTTGTTTTAACCAGGGCAATGTTTCCTGGTTAAAAGCATCGATGTGTTCTTCAACACCACGGACAACAGCACTTAATTTTTTTTGGGAAGAAGTAAAATCAAATAACAACGAAAGCAATGTTGTTTGATAACGATGTTTATCGGCCAGCAGGTTTGCAGGCAATTGGGCCGCTTCTTTATTTTTCGAAAAATTTACAATTCGCTGGTCGGTATGCAAACTGTTTGAAGTGATGCGGCTCAGCAAAACCATTCCTTCCAAACAGGTACAACGGCTTAATGCAACATAAACCTGACCCGGCGCAAACGCTTGCCCCGCATCGATCACAGCCTTTTCGAAAGTCAATCCCTGACTTTTATGGATAGTGATGGACCATGCCAAACGCAGGGGATATTGTGTAAATGACCCGATCTCATCTTCATCAACCTGTTGCGTTTGTTTGTTGATCGTGTAACGGATATTTTTCCAAACATCTTTTCCAACTTCAATTAAATCTGTTTCGTTTTTGCATTGCACAAAAATTTTATCAGCATCAATTTTATCGATCATGCCGATCTTTCCATTAAAATATCTTTTGGCCTTGTCAAGATCATTTTTAATAAACATCACCTGTGCACCAACTTTTAAGTTTAATATTTCATCGGCGGGATATGCTTTCTCATTAAAGTCGCCGGTGATGATGGCTTTGAAAGAAAATAATTTTTCTTTCAAACTTTCTAATTCGTTTGCATTGCTCGCATCGGCTTTATAATTGTGCGTAGTAAGATTAATATAACCTTCGTTTTTATTAGGAACGAACGATGGCAAATACCTGCTGTGCAAGGTTTTCATCCCATCAGCATCCATTTCATTATTACGGACCTGATTTAAAATAGAAATAAATTTTTCATCGCTCTGGCGATAAATTTTATTTAATTCAACATAAGCAGGTGGTTGAACTTCCATCACTTTGCTATCAAAAAAATAGGGGCTTTGATAATGTTGCGATAAGATCTGCCACTCACTTTCGGGCACAACCGGTGGCAGTTGAAACATATCGCCGATCAGTAAAACCTGCACACCGCCAAATGGTTCATAATGCCGGTGGCGAATGGTTTTTAAAACCGTATCGATGGCATCGAGCACATCGCAACGAACCATACTTATTTCATCAATAATTAGTAATTCTAATTGTTGAATAACTTTTCTTCTTTCATTGTTTAACCTAACACGGCCCATTAAACTGTGCTTATCGTTCAGAGAATCATCTTTGCCAAACCCTTTGCTGGCGGGGATGAACGGCGTAAACGGTAATTGAAAAAACGAATGAATAGTTGCACCGCCGGCATTGATGGCGGCCACGCCTGTTGGTGCTACAACAGCGGTTTGTTTATGGCTGTGTTGTTTGATATATTTCAAAAAAGTTGTTTTACCGGTACCCGCTTTGCCGGTAAGAAAAACAGAGCGATTGGTATATTGAATAAAATCGGAAGCGAGTTGAAAATTAATATTTGAAGTATCGGTAACCATTGCGTAAAGATAATTGTCGCGAAGAATGATTATAAAAAAGGTTTATTAGCCCGGCTTTGGAAATCACCAAACTAATAAACCACTAAACAAATAAACGAATCAAACTTTCACCTTTTCACCAATCATCAGCACTTCGTTTACCTGCACTTCGGTAATGTATTTCTTGTTACCATCTTTATCATTGTAATTGCGGTTGATGAGCTTTCCTTCGATGGCAATTTCGCTACCTTTCTTTAAATATTTTTCGGCGATCTCGGCAACCTTACCCCACGCAACAATATTATGCCATTGAGTTTCAGTAACTCTTTCGCCTTTAATATTGCGATAATTTTCGTTGGTAGCCAAACTAAAACGGGCTAATTTTCTTCCACCTTCCAGTGTTTTAATTTCAGGATTGATCCCTAAGTGACCGATCAACTGAACTTTGTTTTTTAATGCGTACATGATCTTTGTTTTTACAATTTACAATTTTGTTATTTCAATTAATTACGGCGACGTCTTCCGTAATCGACAACACAAAATTGCAGTTCGGAAAAAGCCATAGTCGGTTTTTAATCGTTTCTATTCGGATATAAACGTGTATAAACGTTTGCACACGGATAATATTTTTTTCGTATCTTGTTTTTTGATAAATCGTTTTATATGCCGGTAACCGAAATAAAAAAATGTCTCAACTGTGGCAGAGTAATAAAAGGAAGGGCCGATAAAAAATTTTGCGATGATGCTTGTCGCAATGCTTACAATAACGAACTGAAAACAAAAAGTAATTACAGCAATTATGTACGCAGCATAAATAATACTTTGTTGAAGAATCGCCGTATTCTGGAAGAGTTATTGCCCAATACAGAAGAAACTGCAAAAGCAACACACGATAAATTATTGCAAAAAGGGTTTGTTTTTAAATATCACACACATACCTACTCTAACAAGAAAGGAAACGTTTATTTCTTTAATTACGATTATGGTTATTTGCCCCTGGAGAATAATTGGTATTTGATTGTGAGAAGAAAGGAAGAATAATTAGCTTAGCAAAGCACTTGGTTGCTGGAAAAGTTTCCAATTTTATTATCGGGATCAGATCTGATTGACAATTTAATTTTAAAAAATGATTAAAAGTATTGTTTGTTTATTATTCACCATGATGGTATCGCTTTTAAATTCGCAAACAAGAATTGAAAGTGTCAACACAACAAAAACCGATCAATGGAAAACAAAAAACAATGTCTCGATCAAAAAATTTTCTGATAAATATGATGTAGAAATAAACAGCAACAATAGGTTGCAAACAATTGAAGGCTTTGGCACGTGCTTTAATGAAGGGGGCTGGACTTCGTTAAATCTTTTAAACGCTTCTGACAGAGAAAAGATTTTCAAAGAATTATTCGCAAAAAACACCGGTGCCGATTTTACGATTTGCCGCATGCCTATCGGCGCAAATGATTTTTCGAGGGATTGGTATTCATACAACGAAACTGATGGCGACTTTGAAATGAAAAATTTTAGTATTGCTAATGATAAAGAAACATTGATCCCTTTCATAAAAAACGCACAGAAATATAATCCCGATTTAAAATTATGGGCATCTCCATGGTCGCCGCCGTCATGGATGAAATACAATAAACATTATGCATTAAAAAGCTTACAAAAAGGGATCACCAATATAAAATCTGATGAATGGGGAATTGATTTTATTGGTTTGGATAATGGATTAAAACCGGATCAGGAAGGAAAAGAAGGTACCAATATGTTTATTCAGGAAGATAAATATTTTAAAGCTTATGCTTTGTACTTCTCCAAATTTATTCAGACATATAAAAAAGAGAAGATCAACATTTCTATGGTAATGCCACAGAATGAATTTAATTCAGCACAACCATTTCCAAGTTGTACCTGGACAGCGAACGGACTTGCAAAATTCATCAGCTATTTAGGTCCGCAAATGAATGCACTGAATGTAAAAATATTCTTTGGCACAATGGAGCGACCCAATGAAAAATTAGTAGATACTATTTTAACAAGTGAACTGAGCAGTAAATATGTAAGCGGTGTTGGTTTTCAATGGGCGGGAAAAGAAGCCATTCCGGGTATTCACAAAAAATATCCAGATCTTACCTTGTATCAATCAGAGCAGGAATGCGGCAATGGCAAGAACGATTGGAAATATGCCAAATATACATGGGACCTGATGAAACATTATTTCAACAACGGCGCAAGTGCTTACATGTATTGGAATACATCGTTAAGACAAAACGCAATCAGCAGATGGGGGTGGAAGCAAAACTCTTTGATTAGTGTAGATGCGGAAACAAAAACATATCGATATAACTATGATTATTATGTTTTGAAACATTTGAGCCATTATGTGAAACACAATGCAAAACTTGTAGCAACAAACGGAAGCTTTAAAAACCTTCTAGTTTTTGTTAACCCCGATAAAAGCATTGTTATCGTTTTGCAAAACGATGATGAGAAAGAAAAAACAGTCAATATTAAAGTTGAGAACAAAATTATCGGCGTATTGTTAGAACCCGATTCGTTTAATACTTTATTGATAAAGCAAAATTAATTATTAGGCAAACCTTCTCTTTCCGTCAACGAATTATTTTTTATTCCTTTAATCAATCCCCTGCAATCTTTGCTGCCGCAGGTGCAATTAAATGGCTCCATGTTTTCATCGAGGAAAGAAGTATAATCAAGCGTTAGCTCTTCGCCTTTTAAAATATCTTTTAAAGCAACAACATTCAATCCAACATATCCGGTATTGGCATCACAACAATGATTTTGAGGTGCCCATTCGGCAGGATTATCATCCCACAATAAAAAAATTTCTTTGCTTACCGGATAAGCATAACGACGAAAAATTTCTTTATCATTTTCGTTCCAATTGTTTTCTACAAAACGCCGGGTTGCCAATCGTTGAGATTTTCCTTCACCTAAAAAAATTATTTCACCTTGCTTAATATCTCTGTTGGCATAAATGCCGAAACCCGCAATACTGTTGCCTTTCATCACATAACATTTTTGTTTCCGGTTGTGACGGGCAATGCCTTCGGCGATGATATGATGCAGAAAACCTGATTGACCAACGCCATCATATTTTAAAATATAATCGGCTGAACCTTCGTAACCATCTTTATAAAAAACAGAGCAGGTAAAATTTATTTCAAGAAAAAATATTTCGCCTTTATTGTTCATCCTGAAATCCATTCTTGCATAACCAACGCCGTTGAACGATTTAAAAATGCGTTGCGCATATTCACGCAATTGTTTATCTAACGCAACATCGGTAACAGGAATATTTGCATCAGGATGCAGCTCCGATGTTTTCAAAGCATAAGTTTTAAAACGATTTCCTTCGGGAAAAATAAATTCCACAGGACGAAAAGCTGTTGATGTTTTTCCATCGGCATTGGCGGCAACTAAAACAGTAAATTCTCTTCCGTCAATGTATTCTTCAACCAGCACTTCATCATATTCGTCAATAATATTTTCAACTTTTTCTTTCAATTGATTTTTATCGTGCACCAGCGAATGTTCGTCAACACCCAAACTATCACCTGCTTTTGCGGGTTTAACAAACATGGGGAATTGTAAAAACTTGCAGGCATTTTCAACATCGCTGATTTTTTCAATTAAAAAATAAGCCGGCGTTTTTACACCTTCGCAATAAGCCACATATTTCATCAATTCTTTAGTAGGATCGTATAATAAAGTTGACGGACCGGTGTGCGGAAGGTTCAATAATTCCAAAGTATAAATAA
>JAGWPQ010000376.1 GCA_028877045.1 Bacteroidota bacterium
AAAAACAACAGTTGTAAAAATATAATTTGTAAGATTTATTACCGGCTTTCGTCAACACATTCAACAAAATAAAATCTAATTTTATCAAACCTAATCTCAAAATCATGAAATGGACGATCGTTTTATTTTTTGCAACAACTTTAATATCGAGTTGTTATTCTCAAAATAATAAAAATAAAAATTCGAATATGGATAACGAAAAAAAACAAAATCCGGTTTATTCAAAAACTGATAATAATAAAGTGGTGTTGAAAGATGAGGAATGGAAAAAAATATTATCTCCCGAAGTATATTATATCGCCCGTCAAAAAGGTACCGAAAGGCCTTTCACCAGTAAATTCGAGAAGTTTAACGAACACGGAACTTATTATTGCGCAGCCTGCGGAAATGCTTTATTTAAAAGCGATACAAAATTCGAAAGCGGTTGCGGCTGGCCAAGTTTTTACGAGCCCATCAGCAAAGGATCGGTTATTTATTTACCCGATAATACTTTGGGCATGAAGCGTACCGAAGTAGAATGCGGCCGTTGCAAAGCACATTTGGGACACGTGTTCGATGATGGCCCGCCGCCAACAGGTTTGCGTTATTGTATCAACGGCGTGGTACTCGATTTCGAAAAAGCAAAAGAAGCCGAGAAAAAATATAATGCAAATAAGCAATAGATTTTTTGTTTACCGGCTTATACTTTTCATGGCATCGCCTGTTGCCACGCTCGGTTCAAAGTTCCGTTTTCATGGCATCATTATTAATCGTTGGCATAACACTTATAATTATTTTCAACCATTCAGTTCTTACCTTTGCTTCAAATCATCGATCATGGAAAAACTGAGTTGGTTAGCCGAAACATTAATCGGCAGCGAAATAGTTAAATTAGGAAACGCCATCACCACCAGAATGAATAACGGCGAAAAAATTTATAATTATACCATTGGTGATTTTGATCCGAAAATATTTTCGATCCCGATCGAATTAGAAAATTTGATCATCGAATCTTATCGGCAAAAAAATACAAATTATCCTGCCGGCGATGGTGTGCTCGAATTACGTAAAGCCGTTTCTTCATTCATCAAAGAATGGGAAGGATTAGATTATTCAACCAGCGAAATTCAAATTGCAAGCGGCGGACGGCCATTAATTTATACCATCTTCAAAACCTTTGTTGACAAAGGCGATAAAGTAATTTACGCGGCACCGTCATGGAACAATAATCACTACGCACATTTAACCGATGCGATCCATTGTTTAATTGAATGTACGCCCGAAAATAATTTCATGCCAACGGCGCAACAAATTGCACCGCATATAAAAGGTGCCACATTGCTTTGTTTATGCACGCCGCAAAACCCAACAGGCACAACGCTTTCGAAGGATGAGTTAGAAAAAATATGCGACCTGATTTTGGAAGAAAATAAAAATCGCAGCGAAGATGAAAAGAAATTATACTTAATGTTCGATCAGATGTATTGGATGCTGACCTATGGAAAAACTAAGCATTATAACCCTGTTTCATTACGTCCCGAAATGAAACAGTACACTGTTTTTGTTGATGGCATCACCAAAGCATTTGCATCAACCGGAGTGCGTGTTGGCTGGGCACTTGGTCCCGAAAATATTATTTCTAAAATAAGAGCATTGCTTAGTCATTTAGGAGCGTGGGCACCAATGGCCGAACAAAAAGCTGTTGCAAAATATTTATTGCAAAAAGATGCGATCGAAAAATATTTTGTTGGTTTTAAATCTGCAATCGACGAAAGATTACATAAAATTTACGAGGGCTTCATTGCATTGAAATCAAAAGGGTTTAATGTTGATGCCATTGCGCCGCAGGCCGCCATTTATTTAACAGTAAAAGTTGATCTGGTTGGAAAGAAAACAGCCGAAGGGAAATTATTGGACACACAATCGGATGTTACCGATTACATTTTAAGCGAAGCAAAATTGGCCATCGTTCCATTTTCTGCATTTGGTGCAAGTAAAAATAATCCCTGGTACAGGGTTAGTGTGGGCACTTGTAAGTTAGAAGATGTAAACGAATTGTTTGAAAAATTAGAAGCGGCATTACAAAAATTAAATTAATTAACTTTCATTGAAACTCTTATCTATATTGGTTTTCGTTCGGGGCACATGCATTGTTTGTTGTGATTGGATTTAGAAAATATGCGGCACGATGTGCAACCGATGCCAATCAGTAACAACAAAACGATAAGTATATTTATTCTTGTTTTCATAAACGAACTTCTAAATTAGTGTTTTCCTTTTTGCTAATTTCTCAAAAATAAATTGTCCGAAAAAATTAACATAAAAACAGTTTTAGTTTCACCATTAGATTGGGGGCTGGGACATGCAACACGCTGTATACCCATTATCAAATTTTTACAAAGCAGTGGATACGTTGTCATCATCGTTGCGAGTGAGAGCACTAAACGGCTATTACAAAAAGAGTTCCCAACAATTCTATGTATCGATTTAAAAGGATACGGAATTACTTACAGCAATCACAGTTGGGCATTTCCATTTCGTGTAATGCTGCAGATGCCTAAAATTTTTTCTATCATAAACTACGAACACAAATGGCTACAGAAAATAATTGATGACTATAAAATTGATCTGGTGATTAGCGATAACAGATTCGGTCTTTATTCTAAAAAAGTTTCTTGTGTTTTTATAACACATCAACTTAGAATTAAGTCAACATTTCGTTGGACTGAAAAACTTTTGCAGTTAAATAATTATCGGCACATAGAAAAGTTTGATTATTGCTGGATACCAGACATTGATTCCAAAAACAATTTAAGCGGAGAATTATCTCATCCAAAAAAATTACCGAACATTCCGGTTCATTACATTGGTTTGTTATCACGATTTGAAAAAAATATTTCAGCTGAAAAAAAATACGATTACTGCATTGCTCTTTCAGGTCCCGAACCGCAAAGAACTATTTTAGAAAATAAAATATTAAAAGATATTCACCAGTTAAAAGATAAAATTTTATTGGTGAGGGGATTGCCTGCCGCAGAAGACATCATCCCTTCAACAGAAAATGTAGAAATAAAAAATCATTTGCCCGGAATGCAGCTAGAGCAAGCCTTTCAGCAAAGCGAATACATCATCAGCCGAAGCGGATATACAACAGTTATGGAAATTTTATCGCTTCAGAAAAAATCAATTTTAATTGCCACACCCGGACAAACAGAGCAGGAATACTTATCCAAAATATTACTCAATCAAAATCTTTGTTTTTGTATCTCACAAAACAATTTCAACATTGTGACCGCCATACAGCAAGCAAGAAATTTCCCTTACTCAACCATTTCGTTGCCTGTATTCCAAAAAGAAAACCTGCAGCAACTTCTTTCGCAAATAAAATTTTAAAACTTAGCATTTACATTTGCTGCACAAATGAAATCAAATACCAAAGCACATTTTGCAGTTCTTGCAACCAATCTATTATTTGGTATAAACTATGCAACTGTAAAATATATCACGCCGTCGCATATTCTTCCTTTCGGATTAAACATGGCAAGGGTATTAACCGCTTTGATTTTGTTCTGGATTTTATTTTTATTTAAACCGTCAAATGCGAGTATCCGAAAAAAAGATATACCCCGTTTTTTAATTTGTGCAGCAAGCGGTGTTACGATTAATCAGCTATTATTTATTAAAGGACTTTCGTTAACAACATCCATTCATGCATCATTGTTATCGCTGGGAACGCCCATCTTTATTACGTTTATCGCGGCATGGCTATTAAAAGAAATGCTGACACCGATAAAATTAATCGGCTTGTTTTTAGGTATTGCAGGCGCGACAATTTTAATTTTATTGAAAGACAACACACATTCCGGCAGCGATATTGTTACCGGCGATATTTTAATTTTACTCAACGCCATTTCTTACGCATTTTATATGGTGTTGGTAAGGCCACTCATGCAAACGTATAGTCCGGTGCATGTAATCCGCTGGATATTTACTTTTGGTGCTATCATGATGGCGCCTTTTGCATGGCATCAATTTGCAACAACCAACTGGAATAATTTTCAAACCAATCAATGGTTGGCTTTGGCACTTGTTTGTATCGGTGCCACTTTTTTTAGTTACCTGTTTAATATTTATGGCATTTCTGTCATCGGCGCATCGGCCACCGGAAGTTATATTTATACGCAACCTTTTTTTGCTGCGGTAACATCCATGATCTTTTTAGGAGAAGGAATTGATGCGTATAAAATAGTTTCTGCTATTTTAATTTTTGGCGGTGTTTATTTGGTTAACCGGCTAAAAGTAAAGAGTTAAAAAATTATGTAGCCGGCTGCTGCACTTCCATGAAACCCTGTTGCGTCGCACTCTTCAACGCTTTGTTCACTATTCGGCTTTTATGAATTATTTAGTTTTTGTCCAATCCCACATAACAACATCCCAGCTAATTCCGCCGTAGGTCAATGTATTTATAATTTCAAAACCTGTTGTAAGATGCGCTTTTAAAGATCTTGGATTGGCTTTCGCCACATCGGTTAAACAATAATCAAATTCGTTTTGTAAACAATCTCTGAAATGTTGATACATCTGTTGCACCAATCCCCGTCCGCGATAATTTTTTGCAACGCATAATTGTCCAACCACAACATAATTCGCCTCTTTCAAACTGACGCCCTGATAATTTATTTTATCAATCGCATTAAACAGATCGGCCAACAGATCGTGATGATGACGGATTTCTTTTGTAGAAACCAATGCATATCCAACAACAACATCTTCATCAACCGCAATAACCGATGGGCTTGCATCGTGCATGATCTTCAAAAACTCAACAGAATAAACCGCCGAAAGAAATCCCTGCGACGCAGCTTCTTCGGCGCTGATATTTGTATTCAGGTTTTCGCTCTGCAGTTTTTTTATTCCTTCAAGCTCTCCATTGCTTGCGACACGTTTAATAATTATCACTTAATTCTTTATAAATTTTTTTGACTAAAAAAGTATCATGCAAAAATAACATAATGCAAATTTATGTGGAGGTTCATTAGGGCATAATCCTGAAATCCTTAATTATAAGTCAGGAGATTTAACCAACTGAGCTTATTTTCTTAAGATTTTACAAATAAAAAACCACCTGCAATTTTAATAGGTTGGTTAGATTTTATTTTAAAACTGTTTCTTTACCAGTAATTTGGTCAGGTATAATACTACCTCTAAATATCATTGGGGTTTTATTATTAAATAACACCATAATGGAGGCTTTTCCATTATTGAAAACAGAAATTCGTAGTTGCCTTACCTCAGATTGGTCCTTTGTATCAACTATAATATCCCAACCATCTTTTTTCTTTTTTGTTATAGAAAATTCGAATTTCTTGGAACAAAATTCTAAAGGACTTTTATCTGTTGAAAGATTCACTACATAATAGGATCTTCCATAATAGGGTAAAGAGCTGGTAATATTATTCAGTTTAAAAGAAAGCAGGTTCTGATCCGTTAAGTAAGCAACTTCGCCATCCGAGGATATGGATTCTTGTGCCGAAAATAAAAAATGTGGAGATTCGCTATTTAGATCGCTTGTTAATTTACTAACTGCAGCTTTTTGAATTTGTGCACGTGTTTTTGTTATCTGTGCATTTATAGGCTCAAATAAAAATGAGAAAACAAGAAACGTACTGACAAGCAACGAAATTTTGTTTTTCATGATAAAAAGTGTTTTGAATTAATAAATATTTTACTAAGTTAATAAAATATTTTAAAAAGTAAAAATATTTCCATTTGATTTTTCTCAAAACGTGGCGTGTTTTACATCCAAATAAAAAACCACCTACATTCTTTAATGTAAGTGGTTCATTATTAATCCCATTGTAAGTGGGCCCACCAGGGCATGATCCTGGGACCCCCTGATTATGAGTCAGGTGCTCTAACCAACTGAGCTATAGGCCCTGAGTTTTTTTACTCATGAGGCGCAAAAATAACTAAATCATGTTATTCTCCAATTTCATTTTAAAT
>JAGWPQ010000377.1 GCA_028877045.1 Bacteroidota bacterium
AATTCATTTCTGGATTCTGTGTTACCATGGTGGCGCAATGCAAACACGTGGATACCATTGTATGTTTTTATGATCTTATTCCTCGCTATCAATTTCAAAAACAAAGCTTGGTTCTGGATATTGTTTGCTGTGATCAATGTGGTGCTTACCGATCAAACAAGCAGTCATTTAATTAAGACTTTTATTCAGCGGCCAAGGCCCTGTGCCGACGATTTTTTACAGTTTCATGTTCGCTTATTATTAGATCATTGTTCGGGTGGATATAGTTTTACCTCATCTCATGCAACCAATCATTTTGGTTTTGCTGTTTTTGTTTTTGTAACATTGAAAGATGTTTTAAAACAATGGAAATGGTTATTCATTTTTTGGGCAGCAACGGTAAGTTACGGACAGGTTTATGTTGGTGTGCATTATCCGTTGGATATTATTTGCGGTGCCATCACAGGTGCATTGATAGGATTGATGGTTGCAAAAATCTTCAATCATTTTTTTCCTGATGCTTTTATCAAAACATCAATATCACAGTAAAACCGGAAGAAAGATCAATTTAAAAAATGATCACTTTAATTAAGAGATAACGAATGGCGAAATTTACGGCAGATAAGATCATTGTAATTTTTACAGTTGTTTCGGCGGCATTGCTTCAATTAATAGATACATCTATTGTAAATGTTTCTCTTACCCAAATGATGGGTAATCTTGGCGCAACTTTCGAAGAGATCGGTTGGGTGATTACCGGTTATGCCGTATCGAATGTTATCATGATAACATTATCCGGTTGGATGAGTGCGAGATTCGGACGCAAATATTATTTTGCCGCATCCATTGTTTTGTTCACCATCGCTTCTGTATTGTGCGGCACTTCTACCAATGTATGGGAATTGGTTGCATTCAGGGTTATACAGGGAATTGGCGGCGGCGGATTATTATCAACTGCACAGGCCATTTTAATTGAAACTTTTCCTAAAGAAGAATTGGGATTGGCCAATGCGATTTATGGTGTGGGTGTAATTGTTGGTCCTGCCATTGGTCCAACATTGGGCGGTTATATCACCGATAACATGTCGTGGCAATGGATATTTTTTATTAATGTTCCGTTCGGGATTTTAGCAACTATTTTGACGATGATGTATGTGAAAGAACCGGTGATGAAAGCGAAGTCGGTCAGGATGGATTGGCTTGCATTTGGTTTATTGATCGCTGCTATCGGTTCGTTGCAGATAGTGTTGGAAAAGGGACAAAGTGAAGACTGGTTCGAAACAAGATATATAACGGTGTTGGCTGTTATTGCAGCTTTTACAGGAATGTTTTTTGTTTATCGAGAATTAACAAAAAAAGATCCGATGGTTAATTTGCGTTTATTCAATAACCGGTCTTTTGCAACAGGAACATTATTCAATTTTGTTTTAGGATTTGGTTTATACGGAACTACTTTGGTGATACCTATATTTTGTCAGGGATTATTAGGTTTTACCGCATTGCAAACAGGATGGATCATGTTGCCCGGAAGTTTGGCAACAGCAGTGATGATGCCTGTCGTAGGTATTTTATTGAAACGAAAATTATTTCATCCTGCTGTGTATGCAGGATTGGGTTTATTGCTGTTTTTTATTTTCAGTTACAGCATGGGCATGCTGAATACGCAAATAAGTCATTACGATTTCTTCTGGCCATTGATCATCCGTGGGTTTGCAATGGGATTGATCTTTATTCCGCTTACAACAATTTCATTAGCCGATCTGGAAGGAACCGAAATCCCGCAGGGTACAGCATTAAGTAATATGGTACGTCAGTTAGGCGGATCGATCGGTATTGCGTTGATCACAACATATATCAGCGTCGATACTACCAAACATTATTCGTACCTCTCAGAAAATATAACGGCCACTGATCCTGCCACGCAG
>JAGWPQ010000378.1 GCA_028877045.1 Bacteroidota bacterium
ATTTAAAATATTATTTATGAAATGAGCCATCAAACAATATTCATTTTTATACCAACCGGTAATGAATATTGATTGATGGCGAATTCCATTTGACAATTAAAAACAATAAAAAACATACAGATGAAAATCATCTCCTTATATATTTTGGTTGCTATGCTGTTCATGTCAACACAAGTGACTGCACAAACCAAAACCGAAAATATAGTTATTGTCACATTGGATGGAATGCGTTGGCAGGAAGTGTTTGGTGGTTCCGATTCTGTCTTGTTGCGAAACAAAAAATACACAAAAGACAGTATTGCTACATCATTAAGATTCTGGAGCGGAGATATGACTGAAAGAAGAAAAAAACTATTCCCTTTTTTATGGAATGTTGTTGCACAAAACGGGCAATTGCATGGTAATAGAAAACTTGACAGTAAAGTAAATGTGTCGAACCCATACCAGTTTTCTTACCCGGGTTATAATGAGATCTTTACCGGTTATCCCGATACAGCAGTCAACTCGAATAATAAAATACTCAATAAAAATATTAATGTACTTGAGTTTTTAAACAGTCAAAAAGGGTACGCAGGAAAAGTTGCGGCCTTCAGTACATGGGATGTATTTCCATACATTCTTAATAAATGGAGAAGTGGTATCTATGTTAACTCGGATATTGATTCATTGAAATTTAATTCAGGGAATTTAAAGTTGATAAACGATATGCAGTTTCTTTCTGCAAAGCCGATCGATGTGAGGTTAGATATGCTTACCTATTTTGCTGCACGCGAATACATGAAAGCGTATCAGCCCAAAGTTTTATATATCGCTTTTGACGAAACAGATGATTTTGCACATGCCGGCGAATACGATCAGTATTTAAAAAGTGCACACGCCGAAGACGCGATGATCGCTGATCTGTGGAATTATATTCAATCAACTCCGCAATACAAAAACAAAACAACATTGGTTATTACCTGCGATCATGGTCGTGGTGATATCAATAAAGACGACTGGAGACATCATGGACAAAAGATCGCAGAGTCGGGCGAAATATGGGTTGCAGCTATTGGTCCCGATATAAAACCATTGGGTGAAATAAGTTCTTCCGAACAAGTATATCAAAAGCAATTTGCGGCAACATTCGCAAAGCTGCTGGGCTATTCTTTTACCGCCGGGCATCCTGTTGGAGAGCCTTTGGTAGCATTACTTTCAAAATAAACTTTCTTGTTTCAGAAAAAGAATAACAATGAATATTCGATTAGTAGTTTTTGATATTGCGGGAACAACCGTTGCTGACAGAGGAAATATTAATGAGGCTTTCAGGAATGCATTTTTATCGATCGGCATTATTGTAGATGCCGCCGATGTGGATGCGGTGATGGGTTACAGGAAAATGGAAGCTATTAAGATCATCATCGATCAATATGCTCCCGATTTTAGTGAAGATGAAAGGATCATAAAAGATATCCATGATGTTTTTGAAAACAACATGATCGAGTTTTATGAAGAAGATAAAAAATTGGAACCGCTGCCTTTCGCATTATCCGTATTTCAATCATTGCAGGAAAGAAATATAAAAGTTGCACTCAATACAGGTTTTACAAGAGCTATCACCGATACTATTTTAAAACGTTTGGGATGGATCGGTAATCCTTTAATTAATGCTGTTGTTTGCAGCGATGAAGTGCCTGAAGGAAGACCCTATCCTTTTATGATACAGCATATCATGCAGCAATTGCTGATCGAAAATGTAGAAGATGTTATAAAAGTGGGCGATACCGAAGTGGATATAAAAGAAGGCCGCAATGCAGGTTGCGGGCTGGTTATAGCCGTTACAACAGGTGCATACCTGAGAGAGCAGCTAACGAAACATGATCCCGATTATATTATCAATTCGTTGAATGAACTGTTACCCATAGTCGGTCAATTAAATCATAATTAATGCAGCAGGCAATATCATCATCTTTTGTTCAGGCAAGATCAGTCAAAGAAAGACTGCAAAGTTCGCCGGTCTTTTTATTTGTATTGTATGTTTCATTGTCATCTTTTGCGGTGTATGGCTGCATGTATGGTTTCAGAAAACCTTTTACTGCGGCATCGTACGAAGGGTATACATTATTTGGCATCTCGTATAAAGTAGTGCTGGTCATATCGCAGGTGATAGGGTACATGCTCAGCAAATTTTATGGCATTCGTTTCATTGCAATGATGAAACCCGAAAAGAGGGCTGCAAATATTGTACTGCTTATCATCATTGCATGGCTTTCGTTATTATGTTTTGCACTTGTTCCGTTTCCTTACAATTTTATTTTCATGTTCATCAATGGTCTGCCGTTGGGCATGGTGTGGGGATTGGTATTTGGATTTCTGGAAGGAAGAAAAATGACGGAATTAATGGGAGCAGTGCTGGCTACAAGTTTCATTTTTGCTTCGGGACTTGCAAAAACAGTTGGGAAAAATATCATGCTTCAATTGCATATAAACGAGTGGTGGATGCCTTTTGCGGCGGGTGGCGTTTTTATTGTTCCGTTATTTATCAGTGTTTGGTTATTGCAGCAAACACCGCCACCAACCAACGATGACAAAGAAAACCGCACCATACGAAAACCAATGAATGCTGAAGAACGTAAAGTATTTGTAAAACAATTTGCTGCCATATTAATTCCTGTTGTAATGGCATATTCTTTATTAACTGTGCTGCGCGATTTTTGCGAAGACTTTGCAAATGAATTATGGAATGAAACAGGTTTTCAAAATAATGCAAACATATTTACCGAAACCAGCACATTTATTTCTTTACTTATTTTGATTATAGTCGGAGGTTTTTTTATCATACGGAATAATTACAAAGCTTTCCGGTTGACATACTTTGTTATCTTCTTTGGATTTTTCTTGGCAGCAATATCAACCTTTTTATTTCAGCTTCATTTTATATCACCCTTGATATGGTTTGTTGCTGCAACAACAGGATTATACATGGGCTATGTTCCTTACAACTGTTTGTATTTCGAACGAATGCTTGCCACATTTAAAGTGCAGGGCAATGTTGGTTTTGTCATGTA